>CAZUBP010000065.1:2056-8236 GCA_964618605.1 uncultured Lachnospiraceae bacterium
ACTTTTGGATGAAACCGGATTTGACCGGGAAAAAGGAATTATTGTGGGAAATATCCGTATGGGCTTCGGCCATTACCGGATCTCCATGGCCATGGCATCGGCAGCGAAGGCTCTGGGGTATACCCCTTACTGGATGGACCTGAATTCCTACAGGGAAACCACCTGTACCAAGGTGATCAGCGCCCAGAACGATCTCTATTCTCTGGGCTCCCGACTTTCCAAAAATCCCCTGTTTAACAGGCTGGTGTGGGAACCCATGAACTACGAGGGCTTCCGGGCTCTGTCCTATAATGCGGCGGATCAGAAAAATGCGGAGCTGATGGCAGCGGTGTTTGCCAATATACCCAAAGATATGCCGGTGATCGGTACCCATGTATGGCCGGCCCAGGCTGCAGTGCATGCCGGGATGAAATACGTGGTAAACGCCATTCCGGACAACTGGCCCATGGCTCTGCATCTGTCTGAGGGCAGTGTGCACACTATACAGTGCCATAATTCCTATATGGGCTACCGCATACTGAACGGCATGAACAAAAAGAAGGTTAACAAGGCTATGCCGGGGGACAGCCTGGTATATACGGGACATTATATCGATCATGAGCTGGTCACCAATATAGAAGCAGACTGTAAGGCCCGGATAAAACGAAAAAAAGAGGGCCAGCCCTTGCGGTTCCTGCTTACCATCGGTGGCGCCGGTGCTCAGAAAGAGATATTTGCTGCCATTATCCGTTATCTCCTTCCTTACATAAAGAAAAAACGGGCAGCGCTGTATGTAAATGTGGGAGATTACAGAAATGTGTGGGAAGCTCTTCTCAAGGAGATCCCGGAAATGCAGGCTATTTCTACGGAACATTTTAATCATTGGGCAGACACAGAGATCTTTGCAGAGAAAGCGCTCCAGGAGGGGACAGAGATTACGGGAATCCACGGCTTCTGGCATGAAAATATTTTTGAGGCTGTGTACTGTACCAACCTGCTGATGCGAAGCTGTGATGTGCTGGTGACAAAGCCCAGTGAGCTGGCTTTTTATCCTGTGCCCAAGCTTTTTATCAAACGTGTGGGAAAACACGAAATGTGGGGAGCCATTCACTCCGCAGAAATGGGAGACGGAACGCTGGAGTGCAGAGATATTCCCCATACCCTGCAAATGCTGGAATTGTTCCTGAAGGATGAACAGCTTCTCAGGGATATGTGCGAAAATATTATGCGTAATAAAAAAACGGGACTCTATGACGGCGCCTACAGGGCAGTAGAGCTGGCTATGAGCCTGAAACATAAGGGGGAACAGTGATGGAAACAACGAAAAAATTGTCCGGTAAGGAACGTTTTGCCTACGGTATCGGTGCCGTGGGCAAGGATATGGTGTATATGCTGTCCGCATCCTATATCCTCTATTATTATCAGGATATTATGGGCATCAGCGCTGTGGCCATGGGCGTGATCCTCTTTGCCGCCCGGATCTTTGATGCCTTTAATGATCCCATTATGGGGGTCATTGTGGCCAAAACCAGAACGAAATGGGGTAAATTCCGCCCCTGGCTGTTTGTGGGAACCATACTGAATGCCATTGTGCTGTTTTTGATGTTTTCCGCACCGCCGGCCTTAAAGGGAGGGGGACTGGTGGCCTATGCCGCTGTAACCTATATTCTCTGGGGCGTAACCTATACCATGATGGATATTCCCTACTGGTCCATGGTTCCGGCCTTCACCGAGAGCGGTAAAGAGCGGGAGAATCTGTCTGCCCTGGCTCGTTCCTGTGCAGGCGTGGGCTCCGCTGTGATCTCTATTATCACGGTGCTCTCCGTGGCTGCCCTGGGCAAGCTGGCAGGAGGCGCAAACGCCACAGAGGTGGAACGCTTGGGCTATAAATATTTTGCCCTGCTGGTGGCGATTATCTTTGTGGTCTTTATCACCATCACCTGTGTTGCCATTCGGGAAAAATCCTCTGTGGACATGGAGACGGTCTCCGTAAAAGAGATGTTCAGGGCCTTGCTGCGAAACGATCAGGCCATGACCATGGTTATTGCCATTGTTATGATCAACACGGCATTGTACATTACCTCCAACCTGGTGATCTATTTCTTTAAGTACGATTTCAGTCCCGAAACCTGGGAAGCCAATTATACCCTGTTTAATACCTTCGGCGGCGGCTTCCAGATCCTGGCCATGATGATCCTGTTCCCTATACTGCGTAAATTCATGAATACCATGAGAATTTTTCACGTGAGCTTTACTATGGCTTTTCTAGGATATATTATCCTGCTCTTTATCGCCTTTTCCGGAAGCAGCAACGTGTATCTCCTTTTGGTTCCGGCCTTTCTGATCATGTCGGCTATCGGTATGCTGAATGTGATCGTAACCATATTCCTGGCTAACACCGTGGATTACGGGGAACTCAAGAATCACAGAAGGGATGAATCGGTGATCTTTTCCATGCAGACCTTTGTTGTCAAGCTTTCCTCCGGTATAGCAGCTCTGGTGGCTTCTGTGGTTATCGCCCTGTGTCATATCAAAAAGGATGAGACTGCAGCGGTGCTTACGGTCATCGATCCCCAGTACAGAATGGGACTGAGAATGTGTATGACCATCATTCCTATTGCCGTGCTGCTGGTGGGCCTGGTGGTTTTCCGGAAAAAGTATATGCTGACAGATGAAAAACTGGAGGAAATAACGGCAGAATTAAAGAAAACAAGAGCATAGACAGGAGGTTTACATCTATGATTCGGGAAATGGGAAATACCTATGTGCTGGACACGGTCCATACCACCTACGTATTTCGAATAATGGAAACGGGGCATCCGGAGCATTTGTACTATGGCAGAAGGATCACCCTTTCCTCGGAGCGGGAGAGTGATGCCCTGGTGGAAAAGAAAATCTTTGCGCCGGGAAATACCAACAGCTACGATGGGGAACATAAACATATTTCCCTGGAGGATATCTGCCTGGAAATGTCCGCCTACGGCAAAGGAGATATCCGGGAACCCTTTATTGAAGTGGAACACGCCGACGGCAGCAGTACCAGCGATTTTCTCTTCACCAAGGCAGAGATAGGGAATATAAAAGAAGAATTTGCCACCCTTCCCGGCTCCTATAGTGAGGATGGTCAGGTGGAACACCTCTGCGTGACGCTGACAGATAAGCAATATGATCTGCAGCTGGAGCTGCACTACTATGTGTATCCGGAGTGCGACGTGATCAGCCGCAGTGCCAGACTGATAAATACAGGTAAAGATGAAATAAAACTTACCAGACTTATGAGCCTTCAGCTGGATTTTGACCGTACCGGGTATGTGTTTACCACTTTTGGAGGAGAATGGGCCAGAGAAATGAAGCGTACCGATACGCCGGTATGGGCGGGAAAGCACGTTAATGCTTCCTACACAGGCACTTCCTCCAACCGGGCGAATCCTTTTGTGATGCTTCACGAGGCGGGAACCACAGAGGATACAGGGGCCTGCTATGGCTTTAACCTGATCTACAGCGGGAACCATTATGAGGCCGTGGAGGTTTCCGGCTTTGGCAAGACCCGCCTGGTCTCCGGCATCAATCCCCAGTCCTTTGCCTTCACTGTGGCACCGGGGGAGAGCTTTGAAGCACCGGAGGGGGTAATGACCTTTTCCGATGAAGGCTACAACGGTATGAGCCAGCATATGCACACCTTTGTCCGGGAGCATATCCTCAGAGGCAGCTGGAAACATAAGGTGCGGCCGGTGCTGCTGAACAGCTGGGAGGCTGCCTATTTTGATATCAACGAAAGTAAGCTTTTGTCCCTGGCCAAGGCAGGAAAAAAGGCCGGTGTGGAGCTGTTTGTTATGGACGATGGCTGGTTTGGCACCAGAGACGATGACACCCAGTCCCTGGGAGATTGGACTGTCAATGAGAAAAAGCTTCCCGGAGGCGTGGCAGGGCTTTGCCGGAAGGTCAGGGAGCTGGGGCTGGCTTTCGGTATCTGGGTAGAGCCGGAAATGGTGAATGTAAACAGTCAGCTGTACAGGGAACATCCGGACTGGACTATAGATATTCCGGACAAACCCCATTCCGAGGGACGAAATCAGCGGCTTCTGGATCTTGGCAGAGAAGAGGTGCAGCAGTATATCATCGATGCCATGAGCAGTCTCTTTGCCTCGGCGGATATTTCCTATGTGAAATGGGACATGAACCGGACATTTTCGGATTATTATTCCCGGGGCCTGTCGCCGGACCGTCAGGGAGAGGTGGCGCACCGCTACGTTATGGGCCTGTATCGCTGCATGAAGGAGCTGACCGTTCGCTTTCCGGATATCCTTTTTGAGGGATGTGCCTCCGGAGGAAACCGGTTTGATCTGGGCATACTGTGTTATTTCCCCCAGATCTGGGCCAGTGATGACACAGACGCCCTTTGCCGGGCAGAGATGCAGACCAATTACAGCTATGGCTATCCCCTGTCCGTGGTAACGGCCCATGTGTCCGCCTGCCCCAACCACCAGACTTTGCGAAATACGCCCCTGGAGACCCGTTTTTCCGTGGCTGCCTTTGGGGGCTTTGGCCTGGAATGTAATCTGTGTGATATGAAGCAGGAGGATCTGGCTGTCATAAAGGCTCAGATCTCGCTGTACAAGGAATGGCGGGAGGTACTGCAGCAGGGCAGCTTTTATCGGGGACGAAGCTTTAACGAAACAGGAGACGGCAGCGTGCTGACCCCGGTTTCCGGCAATTTCACGGAATGGACCTGCGTATCCCCGGACCGGAAAAAGGCGGTGGGTATGCTGCTGCAAAAGCTGGTTGTGCCTAACTGGCAGCACGCCCAATATTATGCCAAGGGACTGGATCCTAAGGTCTGCTACCATTTTACGGGACGCCCTCTGAAGCATAATGTGAAGGAATTCGGCGATCTGGTGAATACGGTGGCCCCGGTGCATATTAAACAGGATTCCCTGGTGCACAATGTGGTGGCCCGGTTTGTAAAGATGGAGGGAGAAGTGGAGGACTGTTACGCCTACGGTGACACCCTGATGTATGCCGGCGTAAGGCTTACCCAGGCCTTTGCCGCTGTGGGTTACAATGCAGAAACCAGACATTTCCCGGATTTTGCCTCCCGTCTGTATTTTATGGAGGCAGAGGAATAAAGCTAAGAAAAAGGTAAAGTCCAAGGCGGCTTTACCTTTTTTTAACTGTTTATTAAACAATCGTGAATGAATTGACATTTGCAAAAATAGGATTATAATTTAAAAGTAAATAGTTTATTATTAAACGAAAAAGGAGAAGAAAGAAACATTATGGGAAACAAGACGGAAGGAATGTTACATTCGGCCGAGAGAAAGGTGGCCGAAAAAGTAGTGGAAGCCGTTCTGCACAAGCTGGATAAGGACAGAGAGACCGGACTGCTGCAGGTGGTGGATTTTGTTAAGCCCTTTTTGGGAAACAGTGTATCGGAAGAGAGCTACGAGGGCGTCCGGGCAGCTATTCAGGATCCCAACAATCGATGGATGAAGGTAATCAACAGGGTACTGGATGAGACAGATCCGCATGTGGCTAAGATGGCCGCTCTGAATTTGGGATATGAGGCTTTTCTTCGGGGAACCAAGACTATTCGTAAGAATAGAGAGACCTATCAGTGCAATATTCCCTGGCTGATCCTTTTTGATCCTACCTCTGCCTGCAATATGCACTGCGCAGGCTGCTGGTCCGGTACATACGGCCATAAGCACAACCTGACCTTTGAGGATATGGATAAGATCGTTACCGAGGGTAAGGCTCTGGGGGTATATCTGTATATGCTCACCGGCGGTGAACCTCTGGTACGGAAAAAGGATATTCTGGCTCTGGCTGAAAAGCATAACGATGTGGAATTTTCTATTTATACTAACTCTACCCTGATCGACGAGGCCTTTTGCAAGGAAGTAGTACGTCTGGGCAATATCACCTTCCAGCTGTCCATTGAGGGCACGCCGGAAACCAACGATGCCCGCCGGGGCGAGGGCCATTATGACGCCGTAATGAAAGCCATGGATCTTTTGAAGGCGCACGGTATTCTCTTTGGTACCTCTATTTGCTACACCAGAAGCAATATAGAGGCTGTTACCAGCGATGAATTTCTGCATATGATCGCCGACAAGGGAGCCCGTTTTGGCTTCTATTTCCACTATATGCCGGTTGGCAACAACGCTGTGCCGGAGCTGATGCCCACCATGGAGCAGAGGA
>CAZUBP010000066.1:0-8206 GCA_964618605.1 uncultured Lachnospiraceae bacterium
ACGTGTTGATCCCCATACCAAATCCAAAATGGGTGACACTGTTAAGTTCGCTCTGGATACCAGCAGAAGTCTTTTCTTCGATAAAGAAACAGAACTTTCTATCACCTACTAATCCATGTATGTTAAAATGGGGTTGTGAGCATCACAACCCCGTTTTTTTATCTTCCTACAATGAAAGGGACGGTCATCATGACAAATTCTCAGTTAATGGCACAGCTGCAGCAGATTCACTCCATCACCGGAGCCGGTATTGTGTATTATCAGACGGACGGACGTCCGAAGCTGTTTACGGAGGGGCAAAAGCCCATTTTGCCTGTTCTCGTGACAGATTTTATTTCCGAAGGAAATGCCTATTGGCAGAAGGACGCCCTGTGGCTCTTCCGCCTGCAAAACAGAGATCAGTGTCTGGGTGCCCTTTCCCTGACAGACTGCGGAGAAAATATGGCTATGCTGGGGCAGCTGGCGGCCAACCAGTTCTCTCTCGCCCTTTCCGGCGGACGGGAAAACATGGATCGCCTGGGCTTTTTCGCCGGTCTGCTGCGCAATGAGCTGGCACCTGCCGATATCCCCAATCTGGCAGCACGGCTCCATCTGGACAGCAACGCTTCCCGGCTGATCTACCTCATCGAGACCAGCAGCCACTATGATCCCAATGTACAGCGCACAGTTCGCAGCCTTTACCCGGAATCCAGCCACCATTACCTGGTGTCTCTGTCGGATACCCTGCTGGCCCTGATCGTTTCTCCCCCTTCCCGGGATCCGGAGGAACTGCTGGATATCGGAGAGACTCTGGTGGATATGCTGAATATGGAGGCCCTGTGCAATGCCAGAGTGGCCCACAGCACCGTGGTGGCCGACATTTCCCGGCTGCCCCAGGCACTGGAGGAGGCCAGGGCGGCATTGGAGGTAGGCAAGATCTTTTACTCTGACCAGAAGGTCAGTGCCTATTCCAGCCTGGGTATCGGTCGTCTGATCTATCAGATCCCCCAGCCCCTGTGCCGGATGTATCTTCGGGAGGTTTTCGGCGCAGATCTGCCGGAGATCTTTGACGAGGACACCCTGAATCTGGTGGAGAAATTCTTTGAAAACAATCTGAACACCTCCGAGGCGGCCAGAAAGCTGTATATTCACCGCAACACCCTGATCTATCGTCTGGATAAGATCCAAAAGGAAACGGGACTGGATCTTCGTACCTTCGACGATGCCCTGACGGTAAAAATAGCCCTGCTGGTACGCACCTATTTGCAATATATGGATAACGAGAAAAAGGATCGGTCCTGACGGATCGATCCTTTTCTCATTTATATTCTTTTACACTTCTTCTCTCGCTTCTGCCAGAAACTCTGCGGCGTCATCGGGAGCATCATCCATAGTGTCATCTCCCACATCCACCACCTTGGGCTGTCTGCGATACAGGATATCGTACATGACAGGCACGATAAACAGGGTCATTAACGTAGCGTAAGCCATACCACCGATAATAACGATGGCCATACCCTTGCCCATAGCGGTTCCTGCATCATAGGAAACAGCCATGGGTACCATAGCCAGAATCGTGGTCATGGCGGTCATGAGAATGGGGCGCATACGGGTGCGGCCGGCGGCCACCAGGGCTTCACGCTTTTTCATACCACCCAGGCGCAGCTGATTTACGTAATCCACGAATACGATACCGTTGTTTACTACCGTTCCCATCAGTACCAGGAAGCCTAAAAGGCTTACCAGCGTCAGGTGCTCTCCTGTAAGGAGCAGCCCCAGGAAGCCGCCGGTAAAGGCCAGAGGCACCGTAAAGATAACGATAAAGGGTGACAACAGGCTCTGGAACTGGGCTACCATGATAAGATAGATCAGAGCAAAGCCCAACAGCATCATAAGCATCATCTGGCTAAGCATGCTGTTCACATCGGTAGTGGAGCCTCCCAGCTCTGCGGTGTAGCCTTTGGCGATATCGTAGCTGTCCAGCTTTTCCTGTACCACACGGCCTACCAGAGTGGAATTGTAGCCATCAGCCATATCACAGGTAACGCTCATGGTACGGGTGCCGTTTTCTCTGGTAATGGAGGCTACGCCTTTACCCCGGGAAATAGTGGCATATTCACTGAGCTTCTTTTCTACGGTTTCCTGTTCCCCATCCTCGTTGGTGGTGGTTACGGAAAACTCGGTGTCCAGAAGATTATCCACATCCAGCACATCTGTCTCGTCAATCAAGGTCACATCCATCTGGGTATCGTCCAGGTAGGCGCTTAAAGCTGTTTTATCCGTAGTCAGACGGTCAGAAAGGGTCTGGTAGATCTGGGCTACCGTCAAACCGTCCCGCATGGCCTTTGTCTTATCGATCTGGAGGTAGATCTCGTTATCCCCCTCCTCCTGACCGTTGGAGATTTCCACACAGCCCTCGGTATTTTCCAGCATATCCATAATATCCTGACTGATGGATAACAGGGTATCCAGATCCCGTCCCGTAATATCAATAGTCAGTCCCGAGGACATATAGCTGGACATTTCACTCATGGAAGAGGTATCGGTATTCACCTCACAGTCCAGATCCTTGGTATTCTCAGCAATGGCCTGGCAGATCTTCTTTATCTCCCGGACATCGGAAACATTGTCCTGGGGCAGCACGTAAAAGCTGTAATTGAGATAATCGTCTGTACTCATGGAGCTGGAGATCAGGCTGCCTACATTGGTCAGGGCGCCTACGGTTTCCACCTTATCCACCTGCTGTATGGCTTCCATTACCTTGTCCGCCGTCTCGTAGGCCGTCTCTCTGTCCGTATCCTCCGGCATTTCACAGGTAACGGTGATCTGTCGGCTGGTCATATCCGGCAAAATGGATACGCCCATACGAAATACGCCGAAAACGGAGAAGGCTAACAGGGCGATAGCCAAAGCCAGAGGCAGGATCTTCACCTTCAGGAAGAAGGCCAGCACCTTGCCGTAGGCCTGACAGATCCGGTCAAAGAAGGGATGGGTTTTCTCCCTATGTTTCTTTAAAATGGTGGAACCGATCACCGGCACCACAAAAAGGGCTACCACCAGGGAGGCCAGCAGGGCGAAACCGATGGTAAGGGCGAAGGGCAGCATCAGCTGCCGTACATAGCCGCTGGTAAAGATCATGGGCAAAAATACACAGATGGTGGTCAGGGTAGAGGAAATAATGGCTCCCGCCACCTGTTTCGTTCCCTGAAGAGCGGCTCTGGGCGCCGCCAGGCCTCTGGCCCGGAGACGATAAATATTTTCTATAACAACGATGGAATTGTCCACCAGCATACCTACCCCCAGGGACAGGCCTGACAGGGACATGATATTCACGGAAATATCAAAGGCGTACATCAGGATCAGTGCTACCAGCACACTGAAGGGAATACTGAAGGCTACCACTACTGTGGGCTTTACATCCTTCAGGAAAATGATCAGCACCACCAGAGCCAGTAAGGCACCGAAGGCCATGGAGGAAAGCACTGCCTTGATAAACATGGCAATATAGTCTCCCTGATCCATCAGCGTTACGATATGTAAGCCCTCATACTCTTCCTCCAGCTCTCCCGCTCTTTCGGCAAAGGCCTTGGAAACGCTGCTGGTATTGGCTGTACTGTTCTTGTATACGGCCAGGATCACCGCCTGTTCCCCGTTTACTCTCTCGTAGCTGGTGTCGGCATT
Organism: uncultured Lachnospiraceae bacterium; assembly: GCA_964618605.1. Classification (GTDB taxonomy): domain Bacteria; phylum Bacillota; class Clostridia; order Lachnospirales; family Lachnospiraceae; genus UBA11957. Next base: position 3,661 of record CAZUBP010000066.1, read on the forward strand.
GTCGATCACCGTGATATCCGCCACGTCAGCCAGGGTAATATCCCCGATATCGTCGATATTGCACAGCACCAGTTCATCCAGTTCTTCCACGGTGGAGAAGTTATCCCCCACCTTTAACAGCCACTGCTCGTCGTTCTCATCATCGATATAGCCCGCAGGCATCTCAAAGTTCTGAGCGTAGATCAGGCTGGACAGGGTATCCATGGTCACCAGAGAGTCAATATTGGCATTATCTCTGGCGGTTTCCACAGAATCCTCATACTGCTCCTGGGCATTGTCCAGCTCTTCCTTTGCGGAAGAGATAGCAGATTCGGCGGCAGCCATCTGGGCATCGGCGGAACCGAAACCGGCGGCAGCCTCTATGGAGCCCTTCAGCACCTGCTGATACTGGTCATCCAGGCCCTCCATCTGCTGGCTGGCGGCTTCCACCAGAGCCTCTGTAGCGGCGATCTCCGTAGCCATATTGGCCAGCTCTGTCTCGATCTGAGGAAGTCGGGTAACCACCGCATCGTACACCTGTTTTACCGTATCGTAGTCCAGGGCAGAGACCTGATCTCCCATTCCCATGTCGCTCATCCAGGTCTTAAAGCTGTTAAAGCTTTCCTTGTCGGCAGCGGCCTGGGCAATACCGGAGGGGATCACCACGCCGGACTGCAGGGCCATCTCTCCCAGAGAGCTGTTCAGCTGGGCAAAGGTGCTGTCCAGGGTGTCGTAGGTGGACTGGATGTTGTTGTCCTCGTAGGCCTTTTTCTCCGCTTCCAGGGCGGCCTTCTGGGTCTGCAGACTGGTGAGCTGGGATTCATAGGCAGATTTGGTAGCCTGAGCCTTATCCAGGGCTACACTGGCCTCTGCCAGAGTATCCGCCGTCTTATCCTGCTGGCTGGAAAGATTTTTCTTCTGAGAGCTGATGGTGGACTGGGACTTGTTCAGCTTTGCCTTGGCATCCGACAGATCCTCTGCCGCCTCATCCAGCTTATCGTTGGTCTTTCGCAGTATTTTCTCATTAATAGCATCGATCTTGTCCTGATTCAGGCGTACCTCCACGCTTTTTTCGATCAGGCCCAGGGAGGACACGCTGGCCACTCCCTCCAGACGCTCAAATTCCGGGGTAATATTCTCAGAAACCATCTCGGATATGGTGTAAATGTCCGCATCCTCCCGGCTCACGCTGGCGTAGATGGTGGCCATCATGTCCATGCTGATCTCCATTACGTTGGGGGTGCCGCACAGCTCCGGAAGGCTGTCCTTCACTGCCTCCAGCTGGGTATTCAGCTTTACCATGGCAGAATCCATATCCGTGTCATCTGCAAATTCCAGGGTCAGAACGCTGTAGTTCTCGGCACTGGTGCTGGTGACATTTTCCACACCGCTAATGGTGCTCAGGGCATTTTCCAAGGGCTCCGACACGTCTCTCTCTACTTTTTCCGGACTGGCTCCCGGATAGGTGGTGATGACCACCATATAGGGGATGGTCATATCCGGCAGCAGATCTGTCTGCAGCTTGGTCATGCTGACGCCGCCGATCAGAAGGGCAATAATAACCGCTACCAGAATAGTGTAGGGTTTTTGTATGCATTTCTTTATCATTCTCTATACCATCTTTCTTATTATTCTTGTTCGTGAAGTAATTGAATATACTGTTCCAGGTAGATCTTGTGGATCGCAGAGAAAAGTGCGGAGCGCAAAAGCTCCTTTTCCTGGGTATCGTCCTTCCCTACGGTATCCGGGCTTTCCTTTAAGCCATAGACATACCGGAGAAGATTTTCAAACTCCTCACAGAAATAATCGTAGGCTATCCCCAGATCGTAGCTGTTCTGCTGCACATCGATCATGAAGTGAATATCCCCCAGGGGAATCACCATCTTGGTATAGGATAAAAACAGAAGGTAGGCGATGGAGGCAGCCCCGTAGGCCTTTTTCTCCGGTCCGGGAATAAGCTTCTGTTTTACATAGTTGCTCACCATGGAGGAGGTCATCTCGTGGCAATCCAGGATCATATAGCGATTGACATAGCGCACCACCTGTTCCAGATACAGGCCCATATCCGGAAGCTCCTTATACCGGGGAAGGTGAAAATCCCGGATAGCTTCTCCCATCTGCTGTTTTATTTTTTCTCTCATATTATTATGTTTCCATTTCTCCATATTGTTTTCAGCATCAATATTTTAGTACGGGGTTTTTGCAAAGTCAATGCGGTTTTTTAAAAACCTGTTGACGGTTTTGTAAAACTGTGTTACATTCATAAGCGATTCTACGAAAACAATTTTCGTGCCTTTTCGGCATCATGACTACCTAGGAGGAAATATGGTTAAATTTATTGCTGACTCATCCTGTGACATTCTTACCATACCCGATGTTGATTTTACCGCTGTTCCCCTGGTGATCCACACAAAGGACCATCACTGGACCGACGATGCCGATATAGATATTTCGGATATGCTGGATACCCTGGCGTCCTACAAGGGACGCTCCTATACTTCCTGCCCCGATGTAAAATCCTGGCTGGATGCCTATGAGGGGGGCGACGTGATCTATGTGGGGGCTATGACCAGTACCCTTTCCGGCACCTACAATGCCGCTATGACCGCCGCATCTATCTATCAGTCCTCTCATCCCGACGCTAAGATCCGGGTGTTTGACACCCTGTCCACCGGGCCGGAGCTGCGCCTTCTTATGGAAAAGCTGGTAGAGCTGCACCAAAGTGGACTGGATTTTGAAGCTGTGTGTGAGGCAGCCGACGCTTACATGAAGAAAACACGAGTTTTTTTCTCCCTGCATTCCATGCACAATCTGGCTCAGAACGGCCGTGTCCATAAAACCATTGCCGCCGCTATCGGCCTGTTAGGCATCCGTGTAGTGGCCACCGCCAGCGCAAAGGGAGATATTGAGCCGGTAGCCAAATGCCGAGGGGACAAAAAAGCCCTGAAGGAATTTGTCCGCCAGCTGGGCGTGCTGGGCTTTTCCAACAGCAAGATCCGCATTTCCCATATTGAGAATCCGGAGCTGGCCAACGCCCTCTGTGAACAGGTGCGGGCCGCCTATCCCCAGGCAGATATCCTTGTATATCCCGGCCGTGGCCTCTGCAGCTACTACGGCGAGCGAGGCGCCATCTTTATGGGCCTGGATGTGGAATAAATAGTTGACCTCCTTGGGCATGCCGTATATACTAAGTATATACAACATGCGTAAGGAGGTTTTTTTATGCAGGCACAGATTAAGGCATGGGGAAACAGTCAGGGAATCCGACTTTCCAAAGAAATATTGCAGGCTGCCAATATTCAATTAGATGATGTTCTGGATGTAACCGTTTCCGATGGAAGGATCGTTTTAGTAAAACCTTTCCGGCATAAAACTCTGGAAGAAAGAGCCGCTGAATTTGATGGGGCATTAACATTAGACGGCGAATTTGATTGGGGCGAAGCTGTGGGAAGAGAGGTATGGCGATGAAGGAAATCGTGCATCAGGGAGACCTCATTAAATTAGAAGGCATAAAAAGTCCTGTACTTGTTGTGAGTAAGGACTTTTTTAATCAAACCGGTGAAATTATAGGCTGTCCCGTTTTGGACAGGGGTCCTGCAGGAGCATTGCATATCCTGATAAAGACAGAAGATTTCCAAGGATACGCACATTGTGAGAAATTAGCATTGCTGGATCTAAATGTAAGAGGATTTTCTGTAATCTCCAGAATACCCATATCTGATCTTATCAATATTGCCGATGCCATACAGGGCATTTTTGATTACATTTGATAGCTCATCTCGTGCCATTCCTCGCCGCCCCAGGTGGAAGAGGCGATGCCCCGATCTGTAAATCCCATCTTTTCATACATGCTTACCTTATCCTCCAGACAGGTAAGGATCAGCTGTTGTCTGCCCTTTTGCCGCTCTCTTTCGGCATAACGGCGAACCAGCTCCCTGGCAATTCCCTGTCGGCGGTGTTCCGGCAGCACTTCCAGTCCCAGCAGCATAATATTCTTTCCCCGGGGATCATGCCGATCAGCGTCCCGGAAAAATTCATCCTGAAAAACAGCTTCATCCGTAGCCAGACCGCACAAAAGGCCTGCCAGTTTGCCGGTGGACTCATCTACAGCCACAAGGCACAGCTCCGGCGCTTTTGCCATGCGTTCCAGCATCTGTTCTTTTGTACAGGCCTCATTAGGCGGAAAACAGATCTGCTCAATGGCAACTGTCTGGTCTGCCTCCTCCGGGGCGATACTGCGGTATTCGTATCTTCTTTTCATATTTTTCACCTGCTCTTTTTTCTCTAACTATTAGTATACTCTTTTCCCTTTCCCAGGCAAAGTCCCGGAAGTGCATTCTTGACGAATTCTCCCCCGCTGGGTATAATAACAGGGCAGTATATTGGAGACGTATCGAAGTGGCCATAACGAGCCTGACTCGAAATCAGGTTGTCGGGCAACCGGCACATGGGTTCGAATCCCATCGTCTCCGCTAATAAACCCCGTAAATCAAGGTTGCTCCAAGATTTACGGGGTTTTTATTTTACCCTTCTTTTTCCGCCTTTTTTCTGACTCGCAGTCGTTTGA
>CAZUBP010000067.1:0-8192 GCA_964618605.1 uncultured Lachnospiraceae bacterium
GGTGAGGGCTTCAGATTCTGAATGGCAAACAGCAGGGCAATCGCTGTCAGCGCCTTCTCTCCACCGGAAAGCTGCATCATATTCTGAAGCTTCTTTCCCGGGGGCTGAGATATGATCTGCACACCGGCTTCCAGGATATCTTCCCCTTCTACCAGCTCCACCGTACCTTTTCCGCCGCCGAAAAGGTCCTTAAAGGCCTTGTCAAACTCCCGACGGATATCCGCAAATTTCTCTGCGAACTGGCGGCGCATGCCTTCATCCAGCTCCTGAATGATGTTCTTTAAGGTACCCTGTGCCTTTACCAGATCCTCATGCTGAGAGGACAGGAAGGTGTGACGTTCCTCCACTTCCTTGTACTCCTCGATGGCATTGACATTCACCGGTCCCAGCTTCCGGATCTCCTCCCGAACCTCGTTCAACTGACGACGAAGCGTGCCTCTCTCCGGCACCTCCTCCATGCGGTACTCCATAGCCTGTACCGGGGTGATCTCATATTCATCCCAGATATAATTGATCTGTGTTTCCTGATTTTCCTCCAGCTTGTCCAGCTGGCTTCTCAGACGGTAGCATTCCTTGTCCAGGCGGTTCAGATGCTCAGACAGCTCATCCCTCTTGGCAAAGAACTGCCGATGGGTGCTGTGAAGCGCTTCCTTTTTCTCCTGATCCCGGGCGATCTGCTGCTGGAGGATCTCATCCTGGGCCTTACCCGCTGCCATAGTCTCCTCAATCTCAGCGATCTGCTGCCGTTTTTCCTCTTCCTCACGGCCACGCTCCAGCTGCTTGCCGTTGATATCCTCTTTTTCCTCGTTGAGACCTTTAACCTCCCTGCGGATACGGGTCATATTCTCCTCATGGAAGGATAACTGCTGGGAAACCTCCGCCTGTTTCAGATGCAAGGCTTCCAGCTCCTTTGTCAGCTCGCTCTCCTGCTCCCGCTGCTGTTCCAGCAGGGTCTCCTGGGAAAGGGCTGTCTCCTGGGAAGCTTTTTCCGAAGTTTTCAGAGTTTTCATTTCCTTCTGAATAGCGGTCCTGAACTCGTCGATCTCTCGAATCTGGGATTCGATTTCCGAGCTTTCCCCTTTCAGCTGACTGTAACCGGACTGGATCTCCCGGATACGATCCTCTGCCTGTCGAATATTCAACTGAGCTGTATTCAGATCCAGCTCTTTATCCTTGATCTGTTCCTCCAGATCTGTTTTTTCTTCCCGAAGGGCATTTCGCAGGGTTCGCTTGGCCTCCAGACCGTTTTTATGCTCTGTAAGATCTGCAGACAGCTTTTTCACCTGTTTTTCCAGCTCTTCCATCTCCCGGCGACGGCCCAGCAGATTGCTGGTGTTTTTGAAGGCACCACCGGTCATGGAGCCACCGGGATTTAACAGTTCACCCTCCAGCGTAACGATACGAAGGGTATGGTGACTCTTTTTCTGCAGAGCAATACCGAAATCGATATTCTCCACCACCAGAGTTCGTCCCAGAAGGGAGCGGATCAGTTCTCCGAACTCCGGCTCTGTATGTACCAGACGGTCTGCCGACTGAATAACACCGGGCTCCTTCAGATACTGGCTCTTATCCCCAATACCCTTGGCGGAAATAGCGGACAGAGGTAAAAAGGTAGCTCGACCGTAACGATTTCGCTTCAGATAGCCGATCATGTCCTTGGCCGTCTTTTCGTCCCGGGTAACCACATTCTGAATGGTGCCGCCCAGGGCAGTCTCAATGGCAGTCTCGTATTTTTTATCTGTTTTGATCAGATCTGCCACCACGCCGATCAGTCCCGGAACTCTCTGCTTCTGTTCCATGACCCGACGAATGGAATTGCCGTAGCCGTCGTACCGTTCTGCCAGATTCCGCAGAGTTTCCAGACGGGATTCTTCCCTGTGGAAGGTCAGCTGACGGTTGTCCACATCCTTCTGCTCGTTCTGGATCTCCTGCTGCAAACGGTCGATCTGTTTCTGGTTTGCTTCCCGCTTTTCAGCAGCGGCCGTAATGGCCTTTTCCAGCTTTTTATATTCTTCACGGCAATCAATAAGTACATCCTGCTGCCGTTCTTCGTCTTTTTTCAGTACCAGTACCCGCTGACTCAGCATAGATTTGCGGATGCCGATCTGTTCCAGCATAGCGTCATAGCGCTGCAGCTTTCCCTTGGCGGAGGATTTCTGGTTCAGCAGATCGATCTGACTGGTTTTAGCCTGATTGACCGCTGCCGTACTCCGGTCGATCTCTTCCCGCAGCTGATCCAGCTTTTGCTGTACCGTGTCGCAGGCCCCCTGGCTTTCCTTTTCCAGAGCTTTGGCTTCCTCCAGGGATTTCTCCAGGGTTTCCAGCTGAGACTGTTTCTCCTGCAGCTCCGTCTCAATAGTCTCCAGACGGGCATCGTGCAGTCTCCGGTTCTCTGTAGCCGTGCGGATCTGCTCATTTAATACATGGATCTGGCCCTCCAGCTGCTTCTGTATCAAAGCATTGGCGGATGCCTCTTCCTTATTTTCCTCTATGGTCTTTTCCAGAGCTGTAAGTTCCTGCTCCAGAGTATCGTATTCTTCCTTTGTCTTGTCGAACTGCTTTCTGGTCTCCTCCAGCTCTTCTCCGGAGGCACCATAGGTCTGCTGGAGACGGTCAAATTCCTTCTCCATGCGTTCCCGCTCCAAAAGGAACATATTCAGATCCAGACTTTTCAGTTCATCCCGCTTTTTCAGATAAATACGAGCCGACTCGGACTGACGCTTCAGGGGCCCCAGCTGTCTGGTAAGTTCGGAAAGAATATCACTGACACGCTGCAGGTTCTGTTCCTCCTCCTCCAGCTTTTTCAGCGTCGTAGCCTTTCTCCGTTTGAATTTAACAATACCGGCAGCCTCATCAAAAAGCTCCCGGCGGTCATCCGGCTTGTTGCTGAGGATCTTATCGATCTGGCCCTGACCGATAATAGAGTATCCCTCTTTTCCGATACCCGTATCATAGAACAGCTCCTGAATATCCCGGAGACGGCAGGCAGCGCCATTCATCAGATACTCACTTTCACCGGAACGATACAGACGGCGGGTCACCGTCACCTCTTCATAGGAGGTATCCAGCTTGTGATCCGAATTGTCCAGGGTAATGGCCACGGAGGCATATCCCAGAGGCTTACGCAGCTCTGTACCGGAGAAAATAACGTCCTGCATATTACCGCCTCGCAGCTGCTTGGCGCTCTGTTCTCCCAGAACCCAGCGGACAGCATCGGCTACATTACTTTTACCGCTGCCGTTAGGGCCTACGATACCGGTAATACCGTTATGAAACTCAAATTTTATCTTGTTGGCAAAGGATTTGAACCCCTGTACCTCAATGCTTTTTAAATACATATTACTTATTCTTTGCCTTCCTGTTCTTTCATCTTACACAAGGCCATGTAAGCGGCTCTCTGTTCAGCGGCCTTTTTGGTTCGTCCCATACCCTGTCCAAAGCAAGTCTCACCGATGTACAGATCTACATAGAAGGATTTGGCATGATCCGGTCCCTCTTCCCGAACCAGCTCATACCGCAGATTTCCCTGCATATGTCCCTGTACCTGTTCCTGCAATATAGTCTTACTATCATAAAAGAGTCTTTTATTGTCCATATCATTTAAGACATGATGTAAAATAAACTCTTTTGCATTAGTAATACCACCATCCAGGAAAATGGCACCAATCGTTGCTTCCAGCGCATCCGATATAATAGAATCCCGCTGGCGACCACCGGTATGCTCCTCACCCTTGCCCAGCTGCAGACACTTCTCCAGTCCGATCTCTCTTGCACAGACAGCCAGAGAAGGCTCACATACCAGACTGGCCCGGATCTTGGAAAGCTCTCCTTCCGGTTTCTCAGGATACAGCTGATACAGATATTCACTGCTTACCAGCTCCAGCACGGCATCTCCCAAAAACTCCAGTCTCTCATTGCACTGTACCCGGCTCATATGATGTTCATTGATATAGGAGCTGTGGCGAAGGGCCATCTCCAGCAAATCCTTATTTTTGAACACGTAGCCGATACGTTCTTCTAATTTTTCCTGCCCCATTACATTCCCTTCTTTCTTTTTACTGGCTATATAACAGCTGAAAAAGAACAAGACAGAAAAGTATCTATACACGGTATAAATCTCCCCTGTCCTGTACTGTTCTTGCTTTCATTCACCATCAGATATTGCGGATAGCATCTACAGCGTCACCAACGGTAACAATGCTTTCTGCCTTTTCTGTGGGGATCTCAAGATCGAACTCTTCCTCAATACCCATAATGATCTGGAAAACATCCAGTGAATCTGCACCCAGATCGTCAATAAAGGTGGTATCCATGGTGATTTCGTCTTTATCTACGTTTAATACCTCGGCAATAATACTCTGAATTTTTTCAAATTCCATGTTATTTCCTCACTTCCATCGTATTTGTATTCATGTGCTCTTTTATCTTTTCATTGATATTTTGCTCTTTAAACTGAATACACTGTAAAATTGCATTTTTTATTTCAAGAGCATCCGAGCTGCCGTGAGCCTTTACCACCAGACCTTTCAGACCCAGCAGCGGAGCACCGCCATGCTCAGATACATCAAAGCTCTTCAATGTTTTTTTCAATGCGGGTTTCACCAGTAATGCACCGATCTTGCTGCGAAGGCTGGACATCATACCGGCCTTTACGCTTTTCATCAGAGCGGAGGCTACACCTTCGTACATCTTCAGGATAACATTTCCCACAAAGGCCTCGCATACAATAACATCGGCTGCGCCGGTGGGAATATCCCGGGCTTCAATATTGCCAACAAAATTGATGTCCTCACAGGCCTTCAAAAGGGGGTATGTCTCCTTGCACAGCGCATTGCCCTTTTCCTCCTCGGCACCGATATTGACAAGGGCTACCTTGGGCTTCTCAATGTGCATTACGTTCTCCATATATATGGATCCCATGCGGGCAAACTGTACCAGATGACTGGACCGGGCATCCACATTGGCGCCACAGTCGATCAAAAGGGAACTTCCCTTCAGTGTAGGTATCAACGGAGCCAGGGGCGCACGCTCCACTCCTTTGATCTTTCCTACCATAACCTGGCCGCCCACAAGAACAGCACCTGTGCTGCCTGCGGAAACAAAGGCATCTGCTTCGCCTTTTCGCACGAGACTCAAGGCAACCACAAGGGAAGAATCCTTCTTTCCCCGAATCGCATGTACCGGCGGTTCCCCTGTCTCAATCACCTGAGATGCAGGCACTATCTGCAGCCGATCCTCAGGGTAGGTGTATTGGGAAAGTTCCTTTTGAATGGCTTCCTCCTTACCTGCCAGATACACGAACAGGTTGTCTCTTTCCTGCAGCGCATCTACCGCACCCTTTACAATGGCTCCGGGAGCATTATCTCCGCCCATGGCATCCACGGCAACTTTTATCATTTCCATCATACCTTTCGCCTCCTGCTGTCTAAGCATAGCACTATAAGTTACTATACAAGACCTCTTCAGAAAATGCAACTATTTAATTACAATAAAAGCTGCACCGTTTCCGGCACAGCTTTTGCTTTTCTCTGTTTAATTTAATTCCTCACCGGTGATAACGCTCACATCAGCCACATCTTCCACCGTTACAGAGGATACAAGGCTGGTGGATTCCCGAATCCTGTCATCCACAGTGGTGGTTGCCACACAGAAATAATATCTAGTGCCCTTCTCAGAGGTATCCGGCGTATACACCGCCTCTGTAGCACCCTCGATAGCCTTGCCGCCGCCATTCATATTGGCCGTAGAAGAATACCACTGATAGGTAACCGTACCCTCAGCAGCTGTTGCCTCCACGATCAGGGCTTCTGCACCGGCGCCTACCTGGTAGGTGTAGCTGTCTCCCAGATTAACAGTAAACTCGGGAGCTGCCAGACTTTCGTCCACTGTACGGATCACCTTCTGATCCTTCAGCTCCTGCATTTCCTTATCGGACATGCTCTGCTGCTCCGTCTTACCCAGAAGCTCCTTCCAGGCGCTGGTAAAGGAGGATGCCGTAAAAGAACATCCCGTCAACGTATATACCAGTAAAACTGTCAGTAAAACAGTTGCGATTTTTCTAATCCCCTTCATCTGTATATCCCCTTTGAATTATTACGTTTGTGTATCAATTTCTTTTCGATTCCGTTTCGTATTATAGCATATGCCCTACCCTGCGTCAACCCAGGTCATAAAACAAGAAAACCACCCCGCATATACGGGATGGTCTACAGATTAATCTTCTACTTCGACAACCGTTTTCTTGTTGTAGGAACCACAGGCCTTACAAACTCTGTGGGGCATCATCAGGGCGCCACATTTGCTGCATTTTACAAGATTCGGAGCGCTCATTTTCCAGTTTGCTCTTCTCTTATCTCTTCTACCTTTGGATGATTTATTCTTTGGACAGATGGACATTACTACACCTCCTTAAAATTACTGAATATTTCTCTGAATGCTGCCATTCGCGGATCCAGATCCTCCTGATTGCAGGAGCAAGCTCCCTTATTCAGATCCTGTCCGCACACTGTGCAGATACCCTTACAATCCTCTTTGCAAAGCACTCTAAGGGGCCAATGGATAAGAATCTCATTATGCACCAGCTGGTCCACATCCAGACATTTATCTTCCGTGATACAGTTCATCATCTCTGATTCATCTTCATCAGCATCAGGATGACTCACATTTACACGGTGCTCAAAGTCCAGATCGATCGCTTCTCTGACGGGAGCAAGGCAGCGGGCACAGCGCACTGTACAGGCCACGGAACAATGTCCGGTAACCTTTACTACCTGATCCTTCTCATGCTCCAGCACCAAATGAACAGGGGATTTCTCCACAAACTTGTACTGTTCCCCTTTGGCACGTTTAAAATGTGTCAATTCCAGCGGAACATCCATCTCCTGTATTGCATTGTCCTGAGATAAAAGTTTTGTCAGATCAATAAGCATAATCGTCTCCTAATCACACTTCGATTAGTATAGCGTCAGTTTATATCTTTGTCAAGCTATTTTTATTGATGGCGTGACAAATTATAAAGGCTGCCGCAGCAGCGACAGCCTTTACCCATCTCTTAGAGATTATTTTACAAGAGCAACTGTATCACGGCAGATAGCCAGCTCTTCGTTGGTAGGAATAACAACAACCTTTACCTTGGAATCCTTGGTGGAAATGATGTTGTTCTCGCCGCGCTTGCTGTTAGCTTCCTCGTCAACCTCGATACCCAGGTAACCCAGATAAGAAAGAACCTGTGCACGGGTGTCAGGGCCATTCTCACCGATACCTGCTGTAAAGGCGATAGCGTCTACACCGTTCATGGCAGCTACATAGGAGCCGATATATTTGGCAACGTCGTAAGCAAATACATCCAGAGCGTCTTTGCATCTCTCATTGCCTGCCTCAGCGCCTGCTTCCAGATCACGGAAGTCGCTGGAAGTACCGGAGATACCCAGTACACCGGATTTCTTGTTCAGTACGTTCATAACGCCTGCGATATCCAGACCCTCTTTGTTGGCAATGTATTCCATAATAGCGGGATCGATATCACCACAACGGGTACCCATAACCAGACCGGCCAGAGGAGTAAGACCCATGGAGGTATCTACGCATTTGCCATTCATAACTGCGGAAATAGAGGAACCGTTGCCCAGATGAGCTACGATGATCTTGGAGTTCTCCGGATCCAGGCCCAGGAACTTAGCTGTCTCTTTGGAAACGAAGCTGTGGCTCGTTCCGTGGAAGCCGTAACGACGAACGCCGTATTTCTCATAGTATTCATAGGGAAGGCCATACAGATATGCCTTTTTCGGCATTGTCTGATGGAAAGCGGTATCAAACACACCAACCATAGGTACGTCGGGCATCAGCTCTTTGCAGGCATTTACACCGATCAGGTTAGCCGGATTGTGCAGCGGTGCAAGATCGTTGCAGGATTCAACAGCCTTGATCATCTCATCATCAATTACTGCGGAGCAGGTGAATTTCTCACCGCCGTGTACCATACGATGACCTACAGCACCTACCTCAGCCAGGCTGGAGATAGCACCTGTTTTATCGTTAGTCAGGGCATCCAGTACCATTTTGATAGCCTCTTTGTGGGTGGGCATGGGAGCTTCTGTGATCTCCTTGTCCAGTCCGGCCTTCTGATAGGTCAGACGACCATCAATACCGATTCTCTCGCAAAGTCCCTTTGCCAGTACTTTTTCGCTCTCGGA
>CAZUBP010000068.1:0-8051 GCA_964618605.1 uncultured Lachnospiraceae bacterium
ATCAGCTCCATACCCTCAAAGTTGGTGCTGTGAAGCTTGGGCATCATGGTCTGTACCTGTCCGCCGTAAAGCATACCCATGAGAATGGTCTCGATCACATCGTCATAATGGTGTCCCAGGGCGATCTTATTGCACCCCAGCTCCCGGGCGTAATTGTACAGATAGCCTCGACGCATCCGGGCGCACAGATAGCAGGGGGATTTCTCTATGGTATACACCGCATCAAAGATCTCCGACGTAAATATGGTAATGGGAATGTTCAGACGGCGGGCATTGGCCTCTATAATATCCCTGTTAGCCTGGCTGTACCCCGGATCCATCACCAGGAATTTCACCTCAAAATTCACCTTGTTATGGCGTTTCAGCTCCTGAAAGCATTTGGCCATCAGCATGGAATCCTTGCCGCCGGAAATACAGACAGCAATACGATCCCCCTCCTTTACCAGCTCATAGGTATTGATAGCCTTGGTAAATTTACACCAGATAGTTTTGCGAAACTTTTTCTGAATGCTTTTTTCCACGTCTGCCACATAGTTCTCTCGGGTATCCAGCTTCATTTTGTCCAGAAGCCAGGCGGCGTAGCCTCCCTCCAGACTGACGGCATCGTATCCCAGTTCACACAGCTGTTCTGCCAGCTCCCCGGAAATCCGTCCCCGGGTACAGCAGACAACGATCTTTTTCTCCGGATCCAGTCCCGGGGTATGCTCTATATCCTCAGGATCTCCCGAAAGGGCTCCGGGAATTGCCCCCACAGCCTGCTGCTGGGCATTTCTCACATCCAGGATCTGGTAGCGATCCGGATTCAGATCCAACATTTCCTTAACGGTTATCTTCATGAATTATTTCTCCCTTGTCTCTGCTGTTTTCACCAGATCCTTGATCACCTCACCGGCAATGATCAGGCCGGCTACAGAGGGCACAAAGGCTACACTTCCGGGGATATCCCGGCGCTGGGTGCAGGTACGCTTGGTTCCCGGCGGGCAGATGCAGTTGGTTCTGCAGCTGGCGGAGGAATCCTCTCTGGGACGGGTGGGCAGCTCCTCGGAATACACCACCTTCAGCTTCTTTACCCCTCGCTTTTTCATCTCACGGCGCATAACCTTGGCCAGAGGACATACCTTTGTCTTGTAAATATCGGTCACCCGAAACGCCGTGGGATCCAGCTTGTTTCCGGCGCCCATGCAGCTGATCACCGGCACACCGGCTTTCTTGGCCTGCATAATAAGCTCTACCTTAGCAGTTACCGTATCCACCGCATCTACTACATAATCATACTGGGAGAAATCAAATTCCTCTGCATTTTCCGGAAGATAAAAGCACTGGTGGGTGTATACCTCCGCCTTGGGATTGATCTCCAGAATACGCTCCTTCATCACATCCACCTTGTATTTTCCTACAGTTTTTCTGGTAGCAATGATCTGACGGTTCAGGTTGGTAAGGCAAACCTTATCATCATCCACCAGATCCAGGGCTCCCACACCGCTTCGTACCAGGCCCTCGCAAACGTATCCGCCTACGCCGCCGATACCGAAAACTGCTACTCTGGCTCCTGCCAGGGCTTCCATGGCTTCACTGCCAAATAATAATTCTGTTCTTGAAAACTGATTCAGCATTCTGTTTCTCCTATCTGAATAACGCTCTAAAAAAGCGGATGCTTTTACATCCGCCCTGTATTTTCCTACTGACTGAGTAGGCTTATTCTATATCTATTTTCTCCGTTTGTCAATTTATCCCTGGCAGAAAGCCTGTATTTTCCTGCTATAACAGCCATTTCAGGTGTACATGGCCCAGATATTCCGGATCTGTCCCTGCAGACGCTGGAAGGTCCAGTGGAGTTCGCTGTTGGCCCGGCTGTTGGGATCATTTACGGTAAAGCCCGCCCAATCGTAACCGGTGATGATCAGAAAATGGCCGGAATCCGTAAAATCTCCGGGGCCCACGTTGATCACCAGCGGGCATCCCTCGTCCAGCTTTTCCTGCATTTTGTCCTCCAGCAGAGGCACCTCACTGGCATGGACGCCGTAATGCTCACAGCCCTCGCTGATCAAGGTCCAGCTGCTGCCACTGCCGGTAACACTGTAGCCAGCAGCCTCTGCATAGGCCGCCACTGCTGCCGGATCGGCCTGTGCATCCCCGGTGAGATACAGCACGATCATGGACAGGGTGGTGGGGCCGCAGCCGGTGTACCCCAGGAAATCGCCGCTATACTGGGTATAGCCCCAGCGCTCATCCCACTGCAGCAAAAGAGGAACCGTATCGCTCTTGCTCTCTGCTGTGAGGTCGATGTCCCACTGGGTATCCTTTTTCTCCGGATAATCGTAGACAAAATCCAGCGTCTCCCCGTTCTTTTCCGCCATCTCCTTCAGGGAATCCGGATAAGCATCGCTGTTCTCTATGTAGCTTAACTTTTTGGCGTCACTGAGGTTTTCCCCCTCTGCTGCAGACGCCCCGGAAACCGGCGTTTCCACCGTCTCTGCCTGGGTAAGGGAAAGCTGTCCCTCTCCGGAGTCAGCACTGAGATTGTACTGTACCAGCCTTGTCACCCCCAGGATGGCCAGCAAAAGGCCGATCCCTAGGCCGATTCTCTTCCACCGTCTCCGTCGTTTTCGCTGTCTACGCAGCTTTTTTCTTCTCTCTCTGGCATCATAGGTATCCATATGTCCCTCCTGTTAGTTTTTCTTCATTCTAACAGGGGGATTTCTCCCAGTTGTCCCCAAGATGTGTCCGACTTGTCAATTTTCTATTGTCTGCAGCCGAATATTTACCAGGCTGGTGAAGGTATCTCCTTTCTTTCCGGATAAATAGGACATCTGATACACCAGCTGTAGAGTTTTTCCCGTGGAAATGTAGGAAACCTCCCATTTCTGGGACTGGGTATTTTTCACCTTTTCTGTCATCACGGCTTCCCCAAAGGTGTAGTCATCACCGTACATACCCTCATAAGCAGATCCCACGGCTTCGGCCTGTATATATTGCTCCTCGATGGGTGTATCAAAGGTAGTATACCGGATGCACACCACGATTCCGGTAACTGCATCCAGCGCCAGCGTCACGGTCTGTTCCCCCAAATCGTAGGTACATATCCAGGCAGCCGTCTCCTGGTCAGTCTCCACAGTAAGGAAAAGGGGCTCTCCTGTCTGGCCAAGGGCTGCCATCCCGGTATCCGCTGCCGCATCCGTCATAACCTCCCCCGCATCTGTGGAATCGAACATGCCCAGGGGATCCACACCCCAGGTTTTCCAGGCACGCTCCAGAGAATTCAGAAATTCCTGACCCTTTTCTTCGGCCTGAAGCGCACTCAGTTCTGTATCCAGAGGCTCTCTGGACTCCCGGATCCCACTGCCTTCATCCTCGGAATCAGCGTAATAGGTGTCCACCAGCTCCGACAATTTGGAAATTCTGGTGTCACCACCGGTGGCAAAGGAATAAGGCGTCACCTCCTGCTTGTCAACGACCTCCGTTTTTCCCTCTGACAGACTGTGCGCCTTGCTTTTCAGCAGCGCTTCCGGTATCCATATTCCTCCCAGCACCAGCAAAGCCGTCAAAACCAGTACCACTGCACCGTAGAGCATTCTAATCTTCTTCATTTTCCATCTCCCTTCGCAGGGTAAAGGATACCCTTGTCCCCTGTCCCGGCTGGCTTTCGTAGTAAAGCTTTGTGCCGTGAATATCCGCTATTTTCGCTGCCAGCGCCAGACCCAGACCGGCACCATGCTCCTTTCGGGAGCGGGATTTATCTACCATATAAAAGGCTTCCGTGATCCGCTGAAGCTCTTCCTCGGGGATACCTCTCCCCTGATCAGCAATAGTAATGCGGTATTCTTCCCCCTCACGCTCCCCGGTTACCTGTATTCCCAAAGTACCGGATTTCAGGGCATTGTCCAGCAGATTCAAAAGAAGGGTCTTAAACAGATCATGTTCCAGACGCACCCAGGCTTCCTCTGCCTTGCAGGTAAGGGTGATTTTCCTCTTTTCAACGCTGGGTAGGGCTGTCTCCACAGCATCGTAAAGCACCTCATCTATCCGGGCCTCCTCCAGGGGGAAATCTGTCCGCTCCAGCGTCACCAGCTCCAGCAGTTTAAAGGAAAGGGCCTCCAGGCGCATGCCTTCATTCATAATAATTCCCGCCAGCTGATGTACCTCCTCCGGAGGGAGATTTTTCTGATACAGGGTATCGGCGTAACCGATAATGGAGGTCATAGGGGTTTTCAACTCATGGGCAAAATTCGCCGTAAAATCCTCCTGCCGTCTGGCGGCATCCTCCAGCTCACCGATCTTGTTTTCAATGGTCTGCGCCATGTGGTTAAAGGATTTTGCCAGCTCTCCCACTTCATCCCGGGTCTTGCTTTTGGCCCGGACACTGTAATCCCCTGTGGCAAATTTTCGGGTGGTTTTTCGCAGCTCTCCCAGGGGCCTTGTCATAGTCCAGGATAAAAACAGCAGCAAAACAGCGGCGATCCCCAGAATGATCCCATAAAATTTCTCACATCGACTCCGAAGATTGTCCGCATCCGTAAACAGACCGGTCACCTCTTTTTCCGTGATCAGATAATAGGTATGGCCCTCCTGCACAAACAGGCTTTTCACCTGGAGATATTTATCCTCTTTCTCATCGGTTTCAATGGCATAAACCAGCTGTCCCGCTTCCACCTCGTCCACGGTGCAGGCAATATTGCAGGAGCTGTAATAGGTAGTATCCTCATCGGCAAAATATAGGCCGTTTTCCGTTCCCATAATATCTGCCGCAGACTGTCCGATATCCACCAGATCCTGTGAGATCAGCTCATCCTCCACATTCAACAGCACCGTCTGAATGGAATACTTTACCATCTGATGCTGGGCCAGGGCACTGTTTTCCTCCCGCTGTACCGAATGCTCCAGACTATAGGAAACCGTCAGATATTCTATCATTCCCAGGGAAATGGTGAGAATCAGGATAGTACTCAGGAATATTTTATGGAAAAATCTCATTGATGCACCTCCAGCCGATAGCCGATACGAAACACGGTTACGATCCGGTCATTCCAGTCCAGCTTTTTCCTGAGACGCTGAATATGGGAATCCAGGGTCCTGGTTTCCCCAGTGTACTCCTCCTCCCACACCTTTTCGTAGAGACGGGCCCGGCTGAGGGCCACATTTTTGTTGCGCATCAGCTCCAGCAAAAGATCAAATTCCTTCACGGTCAGCTCCACCGGCTCTCCCCTCTTAAATACCTGTCGGGATACGGGATCCACCGTTACCTCCGCCACCGTCAGCTTTTCCTTCACCTTGCCGGTGCGCCGCAGCACAGTTTCCACCCGGGCCACCAGTTCACCGATCTGGAAGGGCTTGCAGATGTAGTCATCTGCCCCCAGCTTCAGGCCCCGGATACGATCCTTTACCTGGCCCATGGCGGAGATAATGATCACCGGTATACCCAGAGCCACCATATAGTCCAGAAGCTCGTACCCGCTGATCTTCGGAAGCATCAGATCCAGCAGTGCCAGGTCATAATGTCCCTTTTCCGCTCTGTCTGCCCCCTCCTGACCGTCCAGGGCACAGTCGCAGTCATAGCCCTCGCCCCGCAGGGTGGACTCTATCAGCCGATTTATCTCCCTGTCGTCCTCCACAATCAGGATCTTCATAGCCCTTCTCCTTTCGCTTACGTATCTTAGGGTAGTATGACACATAGATGCGACAAAGTTGTAACATAGGGGTTACCCCTCCTTCACATCATGGAGTTTTTTAACCATTTCCGCCAGTCTGGGATCCCGTTCCTTTAGCTGGAGATACCACTGCTTCTGCAGCTCCATGATCTTTTCGTATTCTTCCGGATTTTTCTTCTTCAAATGGGCCCGCACCAGATGACGATGGCGGATAAGCCGCTCAATGGATCGGGGATCGATCTCCTGGAGATATTTTTCCGCCTGGGCCTTTCTGGCCTCAATTTTCTCCTCCAGCTCTCTGGCCTTCTGGGAGGAAATAATTCCCTTCTGACACAGCTGCTCCATACGGATCTCCAGATGCTCCAGAAATTCCTCCTCGTCAAAGGGACTCAGGTAGCCCCAATGGGTATGAATATGCTGTTCCTCCAGAATCTCCGGCTGTTCCACAAGAGTCTCTGCCGTTTCTCTGGCAAACTGCTCCAGATGCTGCTCCGCCGCCTGTCCAAAGGCCCATTCGATCTCCGCCAGAGCCAGATCCGTCTCCCCTCCCACAGAAGGGTTACCGGCAAACAGGGGATTTTCCTCCCGCAGAATATAGGGTTTTTCCATTCCCGCATCCTGCAGCGCCAGAGTAATGGTGCGCCGGACGGCGCCTTCCTCCAGAAGGCTTTCCCCACCCAGGGTGCGCAGCTGGTCATTCAGAGAACCGTCATGCTCTGTGAGATACATGCGTATCCCCCGATTCTTCAGCTTGCGGTGAAACAGCACCAGACGATCTGCCGCCGTAATATCAATACTGCCGATACCCCGGGCATCCACCACCACAACCACCGTGTCCTCAGCTATGGCCGCTTCGATCTCCTGCTGAAACCTGTCTATATTGGCAAAAAACAGGTTCCCGCTGAAACGGTAGATCAGAGCATGGGCAATGGGGCGGGCGGCACTGTTTCTGTCCAGCGGGTAGAAATTTCCCTGACCGGGAATTCTTCCCATAAAGGATGTGGGGGGAGCGACGGCCCGCACTGCTACCTCACCAAAGGACAGCACACAGCCTATGACCACACCGGCCACAGTGCCAAAAAGAAGTACGCTTAAAAAGGACAGCATGAAAATCAGCCATTCATTTCGGCTGGTTTTCCACAACCGCTTCATCAGAGGAATCTCCAGGATCCCCATAAGAGCTGCCATTACAATACCCGTCAAAATGGGTACCGGCAGATATTTCAGCATAGGTGTGCCAAAAAGCAGTACCAGCAGCATGGCAGCCGCCGAAGCCAGTGACATGACCTGGGAACGGGCGCCAAAGGAATCGGCGATACCGCTTCTGGACACAGAACCGTTCACCGGGCAGCAGCCTACAGCACCGCTGGCCGCATTCATAGCCGCATAGGCCAGTAATTCCCTGTTGGTGTCAATAGTGTCGTTGTACCGCATGGCATAATTTCCCGT
Source organism: uncultured Lachnospiraceae bacterium (assembly GCA_964618605.1). Lineage (GTDB taxonomy): Bacteria > Bacillota > Clostridia > Lachnospirales > Lachnospiraceae > UBA11957. Next base: position 7,095 of record CAZUBP010000068.1, read on the forward strand.
AGCCAACAGGGTCTGGGCCATGATAACCGCAGCAATACTCAGGGCCTGTAAAAAGAAGGCAGAGCCATTCTCCAGCAGCAGGGAAAATCTGGGCAGTACCAGAGTCGGTAAGCCTCCCTGCACCTGGGGCAACAGCTTCACGCCGTATTGATCCAGATGTAAAGAAAGCTGCAAAAGAGCCCCCAGTGCCATCAAAAGGACCGACACCGGCACCTTCGGCGCCAGCTTTTTTCCCAGCTGGATCACCAGGATCGTACCCAGCCCCAAAACAGCCGACAACAGGTTAAACCGGGACAGCTGTTCCCCTATATTTTCCAGTAGTACCAGGGCATTTCCGGTGCCCGGGGTTCCCCCGAAAAGCTTCGGGATCTGCATCAGAATAATGGTAACGCCTACGCCGGTAATAAAGCCTCCCATCACCGGAGTGGAGATATAGCGAAGCACCCGGCCTGCCTTGAACAGATAAAACACCACCATCCACAGCGCCACCAGCCAGGAGATCAGCGGTACGATTTCCATAGCTTGGGAGGATTCTGCGGCAATTCCCATACCTGACAGCAGACTTCCCACCATCACAGCGGGCATAGCGTCCACACCTACCACAAACTGGGGCGAGGTCGTCAGAAAGCCGAAAACCAATATGGGAAGCAGGGATCCATACAACCCATACACCACCGGCAGTCCTGCGATCTGGGCATAGCCCATGGCAATGGGAATAGATACCAGCGCAACGATGACACCGGCCAGTATATCCTTTCCGAAATTCACAGGAGGTTTTTTCCTGCGAAGCTGTTGTATCAAATTCATAAGAAAATTCCTTTCATCATGTCTTTTTCATCTATTGTAACGTCCCGCAAACCATAATTCAAGGCATCAAAAAAGCCCTTGAAAATTCTGGATTCTCAAGGGCTTTTGCTGTTTGAATATGTGATTGTCTAAATGATTATCTCTTGCTGA
>CAZUBP010000069.1:0-8044 GCA_964618605.1 uncultured Lachnospiraceae bacterium
CACCCGCACGCCCAGGGGCATAATATCCGGGAGATAGCTGCCTCCGCGAACGGAGGAAAGACGGTCGTCCCGGGAAAGGGTCAGCAGGATATAAAACATGGCGATCAGGCCGCCCCCGGTGATCATCTGGGGCAGATACAGCCGCCGCTGCTTGTGCAGGTTGGTAATGGCCATTTTTACATAGAAGAAACTATTCATTTCGATCACCACCTGTCGCCAGTATAGTCAGGGTATGGGCGATCTTCTGATACATCTGCTCATTGGTGCAGTTGCCCCTATAAAGCTGATGGAACACTTCCCCATCCTTGATAAAAAGCACCCGGTTGGCATGGCTGGCGGCCTTTGTGGAGTGGGTCACCATGAGTATCGTCTGGCCCATGCCGTTAATGGTCTGAAACACCCGAAGGAGATCGTCGGTGGATTTGGAATCCAGAGCACCTGTGGGCTCATCCGCCAGAATCAGCTTTGGGGAGGTAATGATCGCCCGGGCCACAGCCGCCCGCTGCTTTTGTCCTCCGGATACCTCGTAGGGATATTTCTGCAGCAGATCGGTGATGCCCAGCGCTTTGACTACAGGCTCCAGACGGGCCTCCATATGGGGCAGGCTGGCTCTTCCCAGCACCAGAGGCAGCAAAATATTGTCCTTCAGGGTAAAGGTGTCCAGCAGATTAAACTCCTGGAATACAAATCCCAGATTTTCCCGACGAAAGGCGGCCAGACGATTTTCGGGAATGTCCGTCATGGGCTTTCCCTCCAGCAGTACCTGTCCGGATGTGGGCTGATCCAGAGCCGCCAGAATATTTAACAGGGTGGTTTTTCCGCTGCCGGATTCCCCCATAATAGCCACATATTCTCCCTGTTCCACAGAAAAGGACACATGGGACAGTGCCTGTACCTGATTTCCCCCGAAACGGGTGGTGTAAATTTTTTTCAGGCTTTTTACTTCAAGTATTGCCATAGCAATAACCTCCTTTATCGTTATGTCCCAAGCATAGCAGGGAGGCCGAAATATCAACATCGAATCATGTGACATTCCGGCCTGTACAGGTGACAATATTGTAAGGTGGCTTACTCCACCTCCAGATTTTTACTATCCAGGGAGAGGGTGAAAGAGGAACCCACACCGGGAGTAGATATAGCGGAAATACCGATGCCCAGTCTGTCGGCTGTCTGTTTACACAGGTACAGCCCCAGGCCGGTGGACTTTTTGTCTGCCCGACCGTTATAGCCGGTAAAGCCTTTCTCAAAGATCCGGGGGAGATCCTCCGGTGCGATGCCCATACCGGTGTCAGTGACGGTAAGACGTTTATCCGGTGTAACGGTAAGGGTAACCGTTCCCTGACCGGTATATTTGATGGCGTTGGACAATAGCTGTTCCAGGATAAAGGACAGCCATTTTTCATCAGTGAGTACAGAAATATGTACCGGTTCGTATACCAGACGGATGCGCCGCTGCACAAACTGAGGGGCATATTTCCGCACGGCCCGACGGATCAGAGGATCTAAGTCCAGCTCCTGAAAGACAAAATCGTGATCCGGACTTTCCAGGCGAATATAGGTAAGTACCATCTCCACATACTGCTCTATACGAAACAGCTCCGTTGCCAGTGCCCGGTTTTCCGGCGTATCCTCCGCCTGAAGCAGCATTTCCATAACAGAAATAGGGGTTTTGATCTGGTGTACCCAGGTAGTGTAATAGTCCAGACTTTCCTGCTTTTCGTTCCGCCACCGGGTGGAAAGATCGCTGCACTGTTGGCCCAGAGCCTGTACCATGGCCTGCAGATCCCCTTCCCGGGGCGTGGAGGGCGGCTTTAGCCGGGAATAGTCACCGGCGGACAGAATACGCAATCGTTCCCTGTGATCCTGCTGCTCCCGGACATAACGGATGATCAGATAGACAGCCAGACCGATAAGAAACAGCCCTTCACCGTACAGCCAGGCTTCCAGCTCCAGCCCATACAGCAAAAATACAGACAGAAACAGCAAAAGCTGGCACAGGGCAAAGAAAAACAGCGGCAGCTGTTCCCGTAGAAACAGAGCCAGTCTGTTGGGAAAAGTATCCTTTTTCATTGCAGCACGTACCCGCTTCCGACCTTAGTGGTAATAAAATCCTTCAGACCGGCTCCTTCCAGTTTTTTTCGCAGGCGGGTGACATTGACCGTGAGGGTATTTTCCTCCACATAGCAGTCATCCTGCCAGAGACGGGTCATCAGCTGATCTCGGCTGACGATCTTCCCCTTTTGCTCCATCAGGGTTTCCAGTATGCGGAATTCGTTTTTGGTAAGCTCTATGCGCTGCCCCTGAAAAGAGAGGCTGTTGTCACTGAGATTTAGCACCGCACCCTTATGTTCCAGCAAAGGAGATTTTCCGGAAAAATCGTAGGCCCGGCGAAGAATTGCCTGCAGCTTGGCTGTCAGTACCGTGAGATCCACCGGCTTGGGAATAAAGTCATCCCCGCCCATCTCCATGGCCATAACGATATTCATATTGTCTGAGGCGGAGGAGAGAAAAACCACCGGGACACTGGAAAGCTTGCGGATCTCGCTGCACCAGTGGTAGCCGTTGTAGAAGGGCAGCATAATATCCATCAGGACCAGATGAGGGTCCGACGCCACAAAGGCAGGGATAATATGTTGAAAATCGGTAATCAGTTCCACCTGATTGCCCCAGGATTCGATCTGTTTTTTGATAACCTGGGCAAGGGTGAAGTCATCCTCGATAAGAAGTATTTTGTACATGGCAATGGCCTTTCTTTGATACGTGGTGAATAAGGGTATTTTATCATAAAATTTTCTAAATGGAGTACCATAGAAAACATTTTTTTGCTATAATTGTACGTGATAGTGTCGTAAAGTGATAAAGCAGTTGCAGGAAGGACTTCACAGGATGAAGGACAGATTTACACGGAAGGGTGTTCAGATCGGCTTTATATGTTTCCTATTTCTGACCATAGGCATTCTGGTTTTCTCCATCAATACGCAAAAAAGAATTGAGCAAAATGCAGAAACCATTATGGAGAAAAACATAGAAAAGCAGAGCGATCACTTTCAGGTGGTTTTAAATATCCAGTACCAGTATCTGGATGGCGTGGCAGAGCTCATGGGGGAGGAAGAAGAGCTTCTTTCTCAGGATAATCTGGAGCTTTTGCAGGCTATTTACAATACAAAGAATTTTGACCGGGTCTCCATTGTTGACAGTGAGGGATTGTCCCATTACGACAACGGTACAGAGAAGGACGTTTCCGACCGGCGGTATTTTCAGGAGGCCATGCAGGGGGAGCACACCTTCAGCGAACCTCTGGTGAGTAAGACCGATGGCAAGGTACGTGTGGTCCTGGGAGTGCCCATTTACCGGGATGGCACAGTGGTGGGTGTCCTTGGCGGCTCCTATGATGTGCTGGCCCTCAGTGAGATGCTGTCGGAGGATTTTTACGACGGTGCAGGCTATTTTATGCTGATCTCCAAGACAGGTAAGGTGATCTGTGAGGATATCCAGCAGGTGGCTTCTGATGAGGAGGATTTCTGGTCCATTTTCCAGGATACGGCTTTCCAGACGGAGGCAAACCTGACGAAGGTACAGACGGATTTTGCAAATCAGGCCAACGGCCGCATTGATTATATGGAGGATGGGGAAAAGCAGTGTCTGGTATACACCCCTCTGGGGATCAACAACTGGATGATCTGTTACAGCATTCCCTGGTCCAAGGCCAAGGAGCAGTATCGCTTTATTGACTGGTACGAGCTGTTCTTTGTGATCTATATTCTGATAGGTGTGGGACTTCTGACCCTGAGCATTTTCCTGTCTAATAAGAAAAAACAGCGCAGGATCCTGAGATATGCCCGGACAGATCAGCTTACCGGCGTTCGCAACAAGAGTGAGACAGAGCGAAAGATCGACGACTGGCTGAAGCAGGGAGAGTGTCAGGGGGTGCAGGCCTTTATGATGCTGGATCTGGACAATTTCAAGCAGATCAACGATACCTACGGTCATCTGGTGGGCGACCGGGTGCTCCAGAGTGTGGGTCAGCTGCTGCAGCAGCTGTTTCGTGGGGATGATATTCTGGGAAGGATCGGCGGCGATGAGTTCGTGATCCTTATGAAGAATCTTTCCAGCCATGAGGATGCGGTTACCCGGGCCAGATTGCTGCTGTCGGAGATACAGGAGATCTCCATAGAGGAAATGGAGGAGAATATCACCTGCAGTCTGGGTATTTCTCTTTATCCCCAGGACGGCACCACCTTTATAGAGCTGTACAGCTGTGCAGACAGAGCTCTTTATATTAAGAAGGGAAAGGGCAAAAACGGTTATGCCCTGTATATGGAACATGAAACGCCCCACAGTAAGGCGTAAGGATTGATAGGAAGGGATAGGAAAATGGCTGAAAAGAAAAAACCAATACAACGCAGCAATAAATTACAGATACGAAACAGCACCGTTGATTTTCTCGTATTTACGAGAGATGCCCACGAAGAAGGCATTGAGGTTCGTGTGCAGGATCACGATGTATGGCTGACTCAGAAAGCCATTGGACAGCTATTTGATGTGGACAGAAGCGTTGTCACGAAACACCTCAAAAACATATTTGAAAGTGGTGAACTTTCCGAGAATTCAGTTTGTGCAAAATTTGCACAAACTGCGGATGACGGAAAAACCTATCAATATAAGTTTTATTCACTGTCTGCCATCATAGCGGTAGGTTATCGTATTAACTCTGACAGGGCAACACAATTCCGTCAATGGGCAACAAAGGTGCTTGATACTTTTACTAAGCAGGGCTACGTGCTGGATAAGAGCAGATTGATTAACGGCCAGATTTTTGACGAGGATTATTTTGAACACCTAATTTCTGAAATTCAGGAAATCCGTGCCAGTGAACGCCGATTCTATCAGAAAATTACAGATATATATGCCACAGCCGTAGACTATTCTGTGGATAGCCAAATCACACGGGATTTCTTTGCTGAGGTTCAAAATAAAATGCATTATGCCATTCACGGTAACACAGCAGCCGAGGTTATTATGGCAAGAGCAGACCATACAAAGAAACACATGGGACTAACCTCTTGGAAAAACGCACCGGATGGTAAAATTGTGAAAGCCGATGTTTCTATTGCCAAAAATTATTTATCCAACGGTGAAATTGGGGAGCTGAATGAAATTGTTACGATGTACCTCGATTATGCTACCCGTCAAGCAAGACGACATATCCCTATGACAATGGCAGATTGGGCTTCTAAGCTGGATGCGTTTTTACAGTTCAATGATGCGGATGTTTTGCAGGACAAAGGCAAGGTGACCGCTGCCATCGCAAAGGCTTTCGCAGAAAGCGAATTTGAAAAATATCGAGTTATCCAAGATCGCTTGTATCAGAGTGATTTTGACAGGCTTATTGCCAGTACCGAGGATAACAAATGATTCGCACGCCAACCGTATGGTAAGGACAAGGAAAAATAAGCAGATAAAAGAAAAAACGTGATGTACCACACCGTTAAGGTATGATGATACATCACGTTTTTCATTTATTTCCAACTCTGCACAAAAGCTGAGGTATTCATTGGTGACGGAATACTGTTCTATGACTCACCAGCAAAACGTCCGGGGGTCGCTGTTTGTATAGTTCTAATCAAAAAGGCGGATAAATTCCCGTGCGGCCTGGGTAATGGGTACGTTTCCGGCGGTAGCCAGCACCACCTTGCGGGCAGGCATTTCCTCCTCCAGAGAAATGGGAAATAGATCCGGCTGGTTTACCAGACAATATTCCGGCAGGAAAGCCAGTCCCAGACCGATATGGGCCAGATCCAGCAGCACATCATTGGAATCCAGCTCGATCTCCGGTACCAGCTCCAGCTGGTGGCGGCGGAACATCTGATGGAGAAACTCATTGGTGGTGCTGTGGCGATCCAGCATCAGAATAGGATATTCCTGGATGTCCTTCAGGGACATTTTGCGGTTCTCCAGCTCCCCATAGTGTTCCCGGCTGGCTACAAAGACATCATGAAATTCGTTAATGACCTGCAGCTCTTCCCGGTTACCCATGCGGGAATTGGGATAATTGGTAACGATGAGATCTACCTGACCGCTTTCCAGAAGATCCACGCAGTTCAGGGAGGTCTGGTTGATGATGCGGATGTGTACCTGAGGCCAGGTTTTATGGTAGCGATTCAGATAAGGAATCAGCAGGTGACGGCAAATAGTATCTGTAGCACCGATACGCAGCTGACCGCCGCCCAGACTGCCTGCCTCAATAAGACTGGTTTCCCCCTGACGTATCAGCTGGATAGCCGGTTCCACATGGCGAAGCAGATTCTCTCCCTCGGGAGTAAGCTGTACACTCTTGGTGCTGCGGACGAAAAGGGGAGTCCCCAGCTTTTTCTCCAGTGTTTTTACCGACTGGCTGACCGCTGACTGGGAAATATAGAGCTGGCGGGAGGCCTCGGAAAAACTTAAGGTAGTGGCTACATGATAAAATACCTTATATAACTCATAATTAATATCCATTTTATTAGTTCTCCTTATAAGCAAATTATAGCATCACCTCTGAGAACAGGCAAGCCGGATTTTACAGGGAAAACGCTGTTTTTTCCCCGGGAATATTGTCTGATTTTTGCCCCTGTGCTATACTTTGGTACATAAGACCAGAAAATACAGAGGAGGTTTCACGTATTATGAAACAGATCAGTACAGACAAAGCACCGGCAGCTATCGGACCCTATTCTCAGGGCTTCGTATCCGGCAATATTTTATTTTCCGCAGGCCAGATCGCACTGAATCCCGCTACAGGTGAAGTGGTAGGAGAGGATATCGTGTCACAGACCGAGCAGGTTATGAAAAATCTGGGAGCCATTCTGGAAGCCGCAGGCAGCAGCTATGAGAAAACCCTGAAAACCACTTGCTTCCTGGCAGATATGAACGATTTTGCCGCTTTCAATGAAGTTTACGGCAAATACTTTACCGGCAAACCGGCCCGCTCCTGTGTAGCTGTAAAGACCCTGCCCAAGAACCTGCTGGTAGAGGTAGAGGTTATCGCCGAGGTAGAGTAAATCACCCGCCCTTCGGCAAGAACAAAATAACAGACAGTAGCAAACAGCCATGTGCAAAAAACTGCAGATGGCTGTTTTTTACTTAAATGGAGAATTGCTTCTTGACAGTTAGTTAGCGTAGACTTACAATTTAGTTGAACAATGAGTACAAAATGCTGTTGCCGCCGGTAGGGCGGCTCACTTTTGACAGCTTAGTTAGTATACACTAATGTAAGGAGGAAAAAGCCATGACCAGGCACGAGGAAATTCAAAAGGCCTATAAGGAATTAGGCAAAGAAGCAACGTTTTACGACGGTATGATGACCTACTCAAAGCCCCTGGGTAAGGCGGTATGCCGTCTGGTGTGGAATTTGGACGGGGCGAAAAGCGCTGCCTACCTTGAAAAGGCCCTGGCGGGGGTTCCCGATCATTTTGCGGGGAAACTGTTGGAGGTTCCGGTGGGCACCGGCGTGCTGACCATGCCTGTCTATGCAACGCTGCCTCAGGCGGACATTACCTGTCTGGACTACTCCCCGGACATGATGGCAGCGGCAAAACGTCGGGCACCGAAGAATGTCCGTTTTGTCCAGGGGGATGTGGGCAAGCTTCCCTTCGGGGACGAAACCTTTGACATCGTGCTGTCCCTGAACGGTTTTCACGCCTTTCCGGACAAGGAGGCAGCCTATAGAGAGACATTCCGGGTGCTGAAACCCGGCGGAACTTTCTGCGGCTGCTTTTACATTCAGGGTCAAAACCGCCGCACTGACTGGTTTATCAAAAACATGTATGTTCCCAAGGGATTTTTCACCCCGCCCTTTGAGACGCTGGATAGTCTGCGTAAGCGGCTCTCCAGATTATACGATGTGGCGGAAGTGTCGGCGGTGGAGGGAATCGTCTGCTTTACCTGCCGAAAAGGAGCGTAAGCCAAGTGCTGATTTAAAGGCAACCTCCTGTTTGATGCATAAAACGAAAAATGTAATATCCTATTTGATGCATAAAGACTATCGTTTAGCGGTAGTCTTTTT
>CAZUBP010000070.1:0-7964 GCA_964618605.1 uncultured Lachnospiraceae bacterium
CTGCATGATGGCGGATGAAGACGGAATCCTTCCCCTGATCACAGCCAATGGGATCAAGGTTATGTCCATCAACCTGCTGCTGCCCAATGAGGAGGATCCGGTGATCTGGAGAGGCCCTGTGGTAGCCAATATGATAAAACAGTTCTGGAGTGATGTGATCTGGGGCGAGCTGGACTATTTACTGGTGGATATGCCTCCGGGAACCGGTGATGTACCCCTGACCGTATTCCAGTCCCTTCCCGTAGACGGCGTCTATATCATCAGCTCTCCTCAGGATCTGGTGCGGATGATCGTTACCAAGGCTGTCAATATGGCCAACATGATGAATGTACCTATTCTGGGTCTGATCGAGAACTACAGCTATCTGGAATGCCCGGATTGTGGGAAAAAGATCTCCGTATTCGGGGAAAGCCATATCGACGAGATCGGTGCTTCTCTGGGGATCGATGTAGTGGGCAAGGTGCCCATTTCTCCCGTATTTGCCCAGGCAGCAGATGGCGGCAGCTTTGCTGATGTAGACAATACCTTCATTACAGCAGCTGTGGAGAAAATGCCTAAATAAAGATAAGTATATTGCAAGATGCCGCACCAGGTACACTGCCCGGTGCGGCATTTGTGGATGTTTAAGGAGACAGGGATATGATGGAGTGTGAACCTTCCTATTATAAAAAATTCCGTTGTATAGCCGGAGAGTGCAGTGATACCTGCTGTGCCGGTTGGGAGATCGTTCTGGATGAGGAGGCTTTTGCCCGGTACCGTAAGGTACAGGGCAGCTTTGGAGAAAAATTGAAGAAAGAGATCCGGCAGGAAGGGGAGGAGGCCTATTTTGCCCTTACAGAGGAAAACAGGTGTCCCTTTTTAAATAAGGAGAATCTCTGCGAGATATACCGCCATCTGGGGGAGGATGCCCTGTGTGATATCTGCCGGGAGCATCCCCGGTTTTACAACTGGATAGGGGCCTATACGGAAAAGGGACTGGGGCTTTGCTGTGAGGAAGCCCAGCGTCTGCTGTTTGAGGAGAAGGAGCCTCTTACCTTCGTCTTTACCCGGGAGGGGGAAGAGGAGGAGATGGCGGAGGATCTCCAGGTGCTGCTGCAGATGCGGGGAGAGGCCTTTGCTATATTGCAGGATAGAAAAGCGGCCCTTCCGGATCGGATAAAAGATTTTGTAGCCTACATGAGCCAGGTACAGAGGGCTCTGGATGGGGAGGATGCTGCAGAGACGGATACGCCGGCCTCTGTGGCCCTGACGCCGGACTACGCCTGTACGCTGCTGGAATTTTTCCTGGAGCTGGATTGTCTGGATGACAGGTGGAAAGCCCTTTTGCTGGAAGCTAAAGGCAGGGTGCAGGATATCCTTGCAGAAGGCCTTTCTTTGCTGGCGGAGCAGGAAAAGCGGCTCTATGAATGGGAGCATGTAGCGGTGTATCTGTTGTATCGTTATTTCACAGAGGCGATTTACGACGGGGATGTTATGACCAGAGGGCGCCTGGTGACGGTGTGCCTGACTTTGCTGGCGCTGCTGGCGGGATATACGGCCCTTACCGAGGGCTACACAGAGGAAAAACGAGATATTCTCCTGCGGCTTTTCAGCCGGGAGATCGAATATTGCCCGGAAAACATGGAGGCTTTGTACGAAGCCATCCGTGAGGGCAGGATCTGAGGAAAGCGAAACCATGGAATTTAGGATTTCAGTGCGCAATCTGGTGGAATTTATATTGCGAAACGGCGATCTGGACAGCAGCAGGGGCAGCGGCCCGGATCGGGAGGCCATGCAAAAGGGCAGCCGTCTCCACCGGAAGCTGCAAAAGGCACAAAAGGGAGATTATCAAAGTGAGGTGCCCCTGGCCTACGTGCATACTTACCCGGAATACACCCTGAAAATTGAAGGTCGTGCCGACGGGATCTATACCGATAAGGAACAGGATACCATGATCGACGAGATCAAGGGAATGTATAGGGATGTGACGAAGCTGGAGGAACCCCTTCTGGTGCATATTGCCCAGGCCAAATGCTACGCCTGGATCTATGCCCGGGACCATGACCTTTCCCGGATCGGGGTGCGGATGACCTATGCCAATCTGGATACAGAGGAGATCCGTCGCTTTGAGGAAAAGTATACCTATGCAGAGCTGACAGCATGGTTTGAGGAGCTGCTGGAGCAATATCACCGGTGGGTGGAGTTCTCCTGGCAGTGGAGAAAACAGCGCAACAGCTCCATGGAGGGGCTGGAATTTCCCTTTGCCTACAGAAAGGGCCAGCGGAATATTGTGAGCAGCGTGTACCGCTCCATTTTGCGGGAAAAACAGCTGTTTATCCAGGCCCCCACCGGCGTGGGGAAAACCATGTCCGTGCTGTTCCCGGCTATTCGGGCCTGCGGTGAAGGGGAAGCGGAAAAGGTTTTTTATCTCACAGCCAGAACCATTACCCGCACCGTTGCCCAGGAGGCGGTGGATATTCTCCGGGAAAAGGGTCTTTCCTGCAAGTCGGTGACCCTCACGGCGAAGGACAAGCTGTGTGTGCTGGAGGAGCCGGACTGCAATCCCGCTGTATGTCCCCGGGCCAGAGGCCATTTTGACCGTGTCAACAAGGCGGTGTATGAGCTGATCACCACCTGTGACAGTATGAGCCGGGAGGTACTGCTTTCCCAGGCAGAAAAGTGGCAGGTCTGTCCCTTTGAAATGATGCTGGATGTGTCCCTGTGGATGGATGTGATCATCGGTGACTATAATTATGTGCTGGATCCCCGGGTGCGACTGAAGCGTTTCTTCGGAGAGGGAACGAAAAATCCCTATGTGGTGCTTATAGACGAGGCCCACAACCTGGTGGATCGGGGACGGGAAATGTACAGCGCCACACTGTATAAGGAAGATATTCTGTCGGTGAAAAAGCTGGTGAAGGAGAGGCGGCCTAAACTGGCCCGGCTGCTGGAAAAGGCAAACAAGGAGCTGCTGGCCTACAAGCGTACCTGTGACACCTTTGAGATACTGGACAATCTGGGAATGCTGCCCCTGCACCTTCTACAGGTTACCGGGGAGATGGAGGAATATCTGGAGGAAGAGCATGACAGTGCAGTGCGAAAAGAGGTGCTGTCTCTGTATTTCGCCCTGCTGACCTTTCAGAATATCTATGACCTGCTGGATGACAGGTACGTGATCTACAGCCAGCATGAGGAGGATGGACGATTTCGCATCAAGCTGTTCTGCGTGAATCCCGCCGCCAATATACAGGCCTGTCTGGATCAGGTGAAATGCAGCGTGTTTTTCTCCGCTACATTGCTTCCGGTGGGGTATTATAAGAAGCTTTTGAGCACCCGTCAGGAGGATTACGCTATCTATGCGGAGACCTCTTTTTCTCAGGAACAGCGGTGCATCCTTATTGGCAGTGACATCAGCAGCAAATATGTGCGGCGAAATTACGGGGAGTATCAGCGGATCTCTCAGTATATCCACAGCCTTACCGGGGTTCGGCAGGGATGCTATATGGTGTTTTTCCCTTCCTATAAAATGCTTACGGATGTGGCAGATGTCTACGAGGAGCTGTACGGACAGGAAGAGGAGGTAGAGCTGCTGCGGCAGATGCCCGCTATGGGAGAGAAGGAAAGGGAAGCCTTTCTGATGGCCTTTCGGGAGGAGCGCCGGGATACCCTTATCGGCTTCTGTGTCATGGGCGGTATATTTTCCGAGGGCATCGATCTCACCGGGGAGAGACTTATCGGCGCACTGGTCGTGGGAACAGGACTGCCCCAGGTGTCTTACGAGAGAAAAATTCTCATGGATTATTATGATAAGGCGGGGGAAAAGGGCTTTGACTATGCCTACCGTATACCGGGGATGAACAAGGTACTGCAGTCTGCGGGACGGGTGATCCGCACTACAGAGGATCGGGGCATCATAGCTTTGCTGGATGAGAGATTCCTCTACCGGGAATCTTTGGAGCTGTTTCCCAGGGAATGGTTTCCCTATGAGACGGTAAATAAGGATACGGCCGGGGCTGCGGCCGGGGAATTTTGGAAAAGGGTGGAAGATTAAGACTTCCACCCTTTTACAGCATGATATCATGAATCATTTCATATGGTACGGAAAAGGAATCCACGGAGGACAACAGGAGGGGATCAACCTCTTGTTTTTTTATCTTCCAGGCCATACCGCATCCGGCGGATATGGTGCTGGGAAGGGGAATCAATCTACCGGGAAAGGACGCCTTTTCTGCTTTCCGCTCAAACGTCAAAGCGTCAGCGGTGGTATAAAAGGATATCACATAACAGGGTTCTTTTTCTCTCATGATCGTTTCTCCGAAATACAGGGAAGGGAACAGAAGGCGGGATTATTTCTCCCGGATCTGTCGGTTAATATGTTTCTGTTAATATTAGTATATAGCAGAGGTAAACGAAAGGGAACAGTTTATTTACGAAAAATGGAAGAAAAATCCGGGCAATCTGCACAAATGCAGATACAGAACAGGCATAGATGGGAATAGCATTCTGTTGCAGAACGTGCTACAATAAACCCAAATGATGACAAAAAACGGTCAGACAGAGAGGAGCGTTTAAAGGAAATGGAAAAGATTGTAGTAGATGCTATGGGAGATGCCTGTCCCCTCCCCGTTGTAAAAACCAAGAATGCCATTAAGGAGATCAAGGGCACCGGTATCGTGGAGACACACGTGGATAATGAGATCGCCGTGCAGAATCTCACCAAAATGGCCAAGGTAAAGGGCTATCCGGTAAAGGCAGAGAAGCTTTCTGCTGAGGAATACAAGGTAGAGATGGAAATTTCTCAGGGACAGGAAGCAACCGAAGAGACACCCCAGGAGGAGCCTGAGGTATGCATCACAGATACAAGACAGAAGGATCTGGTGATCGTCATCAGCTCCAACCAGATGGGTGCAGGCAGTGAAGAGCTGGGCAAGACCCTGCTGAAAGCCTTTATTTACGCAGTGACCCAGCAGGATGAGCTGCCGAAAACCATGCTGTTTTACAACACCGGCGTACAGCTGACCTGTGAAAATTCTCCGGCTATAGAGGATCTGAAATTCCTGGAGGCCCACGGGGTGGAGATCATGAGCTGCGGTACCTGTCTGAATTTCTATGGTCTTACAGAGCAGCTGCAGGTAGGCAGTGTTACCAATATGTATGTAATTGTAGAGAAGATGGAGCAGGCTGATCGTATCGTAAAGCCCTGCTAAACAAAAACAGGTGATGAGATGATATATCTGGATAATGCCGCTACGACTATGCCGAAGCCATCCTGGGTGATCGAGGCCATGACCGAGGCCATGGTATCGGCGGGAAATGCCTCCCGGGGGGTGAACGACGCTTCGCTGAAGGCTTCCCGCATAGTATCTCTGGCAAGAGAAGAGATCGCCCGGCTTTTCGGCTTTGACTTTCCCGGCCGTGTCTGCTTTACCTCCAATGCCACAGAAGCTTTGAATACAGCGATTCTGGGTCTGTTTGTCCCGGGGGATCATGTGATCACCACGGCGATGGAGCACAATTCCGTGCTGCGTCCCCTTCGACGGTTGAAGGAGGAGCAGGGGGTGGAGGTAACAGTGCTTCCTGTGGATGAACAGGGGCGATTTTCCTATGAGGAGCTGGAAGGCGCCATCAGGGAAAACACCCGGGGGGTGGTGCTGCAGCACGCCTCCAATGTTACCGGAAATGTGACGGATCTGTACCGGGTAGGAGAGATCTGCAAAGCTCATGGGATCCTTCTGGTGGTGGATGGCGCTCAGACAGCGGGAATTGTGCCCATTCATATGAAAAATATGCACATTGATGTGCTTTGCTTTACCGGGCATAAAGGACTTTTAGGCCCCCAGGGTACCGGCGGTGTTCTGGTGGGGGAAGGGGTGGATATCCGTCCTCTGAAGGAAGGGGGAAGCGGTATGCATTCCTACGACAAGCGCCAGCCCCTGGCCTACCCCGCTCATTTGGAGGCAGGCACCCTGAATATTCATGGTCTGGCGGGCCTTCTGGCTGCCGTGGAGAAGATTCGGGAGGAGGGTGTGGAACAGATCCATGCCCGGGAGGAGGCTCTGGCCCGAACCTTCTATCACAGCATAAAGACTATTCCGGGGCTCGTCCTGTACGGAGATTACGGCCGCTGGGATGGGGCACCGGGAGACCACTGTGAGAGAACCGCTATCGTATCCCTAAATATTCCGGGATATGACTCCGGGGAAGTGGCTGATGAACTGATGGAACGCTTTGGCATTGCCACCCGTTCCGGCGCCCATTGCGCCCCCATGGCCCACGAGAGCCTGGGAACAAAAGAAACAGGCTGTGTCCGTTTCAGCTTTTCCGTAATGAATACCCTTCAGGAGGCAGAGACTGCCGCCCAGGCGGTGGATATCCTGGTTCGGGAGTGAAACGAAGAACATAAAGAGCAACAGACGGACAGTTTAGGGCTGCCGTCTGTTTTGCTATAGGCGTCGGGGTTACAAAAAAGTGCCTACTTGCCATATACGCTTCAAAAGGTATAATGGGCATGATAAATCCGAGATATTGTGCGATAAGGAGAAAAAACATGAGAGCTGTTTGTATCGATGCCGTTACGGCAGGAGAAAACATCAGGCTTAGTGAGGTGAAGGTTCCGGAGATCAAGCCGGGATGGGCGCTGATCCGGGTTAAAGCCTTTGGCCTGAATCACAGTGAACAGATTTTGCGATTATCCGAAATCGAAGCAGACTACATCAAGAAGCCGGTTATTCCGGGCATTGAGTGTGTAGGGGAGATCGAAGAGGCCGGTGATACCGGGTTTAAGAAAGGGGATAAGGTATGCGCCCTTATGGGTGGCATGGGCAGAACCTTCGACGGTTCCTATGCCGAATACGCCCTGATTCCCCAGCACCATATTTTTAAGGTGGAGAGCAGTCTGGGCTGGGCGGAAATGGCCGCTGTGCCGGAGACCTATTTTACTGCCTGGGGTTCCCTTTTTGAGTGTCTGCATCTGAACAGCAGCGACACCCTTCTGGTCCGGGGCGCAACCTGTGCTCTGGGATATGCCGCCATACAGATCGCAAAGCAGGTAGGCTGCCGTGTGGTGGCAACCACCCACAGGGAAAGCAAGCTGCCTTTACTGGAGAAGCAGGGCGTTGATTTGGCTCTTCTGGATGAAGGAAAGCTTGAGGGAAAGCTCACCGGCGTAACAAAGGTACTGGAGCTGGTAGGCCCCAGCGTTATCCGGGATACCCTGAAGGCTGTGGACAAGGGTGCCATCGTCTGCGAGACCGGTATACTTGGGGGCATCTACAGTCTGGATGACTTTGATCCCATTAAGGAAATACCCAACGGCGTTTATCTCACGGGCTTTTTCAGCAATTATCCCACCCAGGAGGTGATGCAGGAGATCTTTACCTTCCTGGAGGAACATCATCTCACACCGGATATAGGCCGGATATACGATTTTGCAGACATCAGGCAGGCCTGCATGGATATGGATGATAAAAAGATAAACGGCAAGATCGTAGTACAACTATAGAAGAGGTGTTGTAAAAGCCAATGCAAAAATGTAATATACCGGAAAACTGGTCTGTTGATCTGTGGGATCAGGGAGTGTGCGACCAGAGGAACAATCAGCGCTGCTGGATATATGCCTCTCTCAACCCCATCAGACAGCGGCTGTCCCAGCGATTAAAGCTAAAGCAGCAAAATTTTCAGCTTTCCACAAACTATATTTTTTACTATGCCATGCTCTATCGGTGTGAAAAGGCACTGGATGCTTTGCAGGCAGGTAGGGCAACAGAAATAGAGGAGATGATTTCTTCAAAGGGGCAGTGGTGCTATTTTGCACATATCTGTGAAAAATACGGCGTGGTTCCCCTGGAGATCATGCCGGACACCCGGTCAACTCTGGATGATACGCCAGTGCTGGAAGAATTAAATGCCTGTGTAGGCAGGTTCGGTGAGCATACCGCCACCAGGGAAAGCATACTGTCAGAGGTAAAGGAGATATTGACCCGTTA
>CAZUBP010000071.1:0-7939 GCA_964618605.1 uncultured Lachnospiraceae bacterium
ACTTTCTGTAGTTCTGACAGGTGCATGGCAGGTAGAAGGCCTGGATGGTGTTCAGGTAACAAGCTATGCTTTCCAGAAGGGACTTCCCTTCCCGGCAACAGTATCCGCCTTTGTGCTGATGGTTTGTCTCGTATTCTTCGCCTTTACCACTATTCTGGGCTGGGATTACTACAGTGAGAGATGTCTGGAATACCTGACCGGAAGCCAGAAATGCCTGAAGGTATATCGCTGGCTGTACATTCTGGTAGTATTCTGCGGACCCTTCATTACCGTAAGTGCTGTTTGGAATATCGCCGATATCTTCAACGGTCTTATGGCCTTCCCCAATATGATTGCTCTGTTTGCCTTGAGCGGTGTAGTAGCAAAGGAAACAAAGGATTTCTTCGCTGCAAAGAAGCATTTACAGTAAAATAAGATAAGGTTTATGGCCGGCTGTACTTTTAGTGCAGCCGGTTTTTGCATTCTCTATGAAAAAAACAGGCATTTATCAGAAAAATAAGTATGAAGATATTATGAAAAAGTTACTTAAAAGCGAAAACCCCGGCGGATTTATTGACAAAATAGAAGGTCGTTGCTAGAATAAGGCAGATATAAATATGTAAAACTAGAGATATTGGGACAGCAATATCCCGGAGGAAAAATGAAACAAAGAGAGTATTTCAAACGAATTATCGCTTTTTTGTTGGGTATCATATATTTGCTTGCTGTCGCTGCAGTGTTCGGTCAGGTCTGGTATGGTTTTTACCGTCCTATGATCACAGCGCCTTTCTGGAGAAGAGGTAACTATGTACTGATCGGCATTTATGCCGTTGTTGCCTTTATGTTTTCCAAGATGAGCGGCGGCCTGCGTGTGGGCTTTATGAAGAAGCTGGATATCATCTATGCGCTGATACTTTCCAGTGTCTGCACCAATTTTATTGCCTATATGCAGATCGTGCTGATCCATCGTTGGTTTTTGCCGGTGGTACCTATGCTGAAGGTGCAGGTCCTGGATATCGTGATCATTATAGCCTGGACGCTGATCACCGGAGCTATCTATATTCGACTGTATCCCCCTCACAATATGCTGCTGGTGTATGGCGATCGCAAGCCGGACAGTTTTGAGAAAAAGGTGGGCAAACGAAACGATAAATACAATATCTGTGCAAGAGTCAATGTGAATGAAGTGGAAGAGGAACGTATCTACCGTATGATGCGGGATTACGAGGCGGTTATTATCTGGGATCTTCCGGCAGCTGTCCGCAATCGCCTGCTGAAATACTGCTTTTCCCATTCTATCCGCTGTTACGTGACACCGAAGATCTCCGATATCCTAATCAAGGGGTCAGAGCGGATCCATCTGTTTGATACCCCCCTTCTGTTGTCCCGGAATATGGGACTTACCGCTGAACAGGTATTTTTTAAACGGGTGATAGACATCGTGATCTCCCTTCTGGGTATTATTATTTCTTCACCCTTTATGCTGATCAGTGCGATCATGATCAAGGCCTACGACGGAGGCCCGGTGATCTACAAGCAGGAGAGAGTGACCATCGGCGGACGCTCCTTTATGATCTACAAGTTCCGCAGTATGCGCATAGATTCGGAACAGCACGGTGCTCAGCTGGCCACCAGACACGATTCCCGGATCACACCGGTGGGACATGTTCTGCGGAACCTGCATTTTGATGAGCTTCCCCAGCTGTTTAATGTGTTAAAAGGGGATATGTCTATTGTAGGACCCCGTCCGGAACGCCGGGAGATCATGCGCAAGTATGAGAAGGAAATACCGGAGTTTTATTATCGACTGAAGGTAAAGGCCGGCCTGACAGGCTATGCTCAGGTGTATGGTAAGTACAATACCGTGCCCTATGATAAACTGAAGCTGGATCTTTTCTACATACAAAACTATTCTCTGTGGCTGGATATCAAGTTGATGTTTATGACCTTCCGTATCCTGTTCCAGAAGGAGACCTCCGAGGGGGTCAATGAGGATCAGACAACAGCACTTACCGAAGAAGAAGTAAGGAGAAAATAGAGATGATCTCAGTGGTCATTCCTGTATATAACGGGGCAGAAACCATTGCCAGGGCAGTGGAGTCTGCCCTGTTGCAAGATACAGACAAAGAGATCCTTGTAGTGGACGATTGCTCCGGGGACAATACCGCCCAGGTGTTGGCGCCCTACAGGGAAAAAAAGCAGATTTCCTATTATCGTAATGAGAAAAACCTAGGCGTGGCAGAAACCAGAAACAGGGGAGTTTCCCTGGCAAAAGGAGAGTATGTAGCCTTTCTGGATGCCGATGACTGGTGGCTGCCGGGAAAGCTGTCCGCTCAGCTGGAGCGCATGGCGGAAACCGGGGATGTGATCTGTTCCACAGCCAGAGAGCTGTGCTGTCCCGGTTCACCCAAGGACGGGCGGATCATCCACATGCCATCCAGGATAACCTACCATGAGCTGCTGGGGGGCAACAATATAGCCTGCAGCTCTGTGGTGCTGAAAACAGAGGTGGCCCGGGAATTTCCCATGGTCTGCGATGAGGTGCACGAGGATTATCTGACCTGGCTGAAGATATTGGGAAAATATGGAACCTGTACGGGAATCGATGTTCCCTACCTGAAATATACTTTAAGCACCTCGGGCAAATCAGGCAGCAAGCTAAAGTCCGCCGCTATGACCTTCGGTGTGTACCGAAAAGCAGGGCTTTCCCTGGGAAAAAGCGTGGTGTGCTTTATCCGCTATGCTCTGAACGGGGTGCGCAACTATTATGGAAAAGACAAACACAGATAAGAGGGTTTTCAAGACGGGATGAGCGATCATCCCGTCTTTTTCATATACTGTTAAAAAGGCTGTTGCCCTATGAGTATCCGTGAACTTCAACGCAAAGAGGTTATCAACACCAAAACCTGTGCCAGTATGGGCTTCGTAACAGACATAGAATTTGATGCAAAGTGTGGAAAAATCACGGCGCTGGTGGTGCCGGGGCCCGGGAAGATCTGCTGCTTTTTCGGCAGGGATACGGTGTATGTGATCCCCTGGGAATGTGTGAGACAAATTGGCGAGGATATTATCCTGGTAACCATAGAGGAGGACTGCTTTGTGCGGGAAAATCACAGAGATTGAATACTGGTGAGAAAAAATCTCTCTGTTGATTGCGCCTTAAAGAGGAATGTGGTATACTGGAACCATTATTACGGGTGACGACAGCCCGAGGGCAGATCGTCAGGGAAGGAAGAGGTATGATCGCACAATTTACGGTAGAAAATTTTAAATCCATTCGACAGCCGGCGGAGCTTTCTCTGCTGGAAGCCAATATTACGGAATTTCCGGAGACGCTGATCCGCAGCAAGCTGGATGGGATCGGTGTACTGCCCGCAGTGCTGCTGTACGGCGCCAATGGCAGCGGCAAAAGCAATGTTCTGAAGGCTTTAGATGCTCTGATGCAGATCCTTCATCAGCCGGAAACAGCCATGAAGCAGTCCTATGGCTTTTATGGCAGTGAAAAGGAGGATACCGCCTTCGATCTTCTGGTGAGAAATGATGAGCATGAGTACGAATATGTACTGCGTATCCGGGAGGGAAATGTGACAGAGGAAACGCTCTATGCCAGAACCCTGACAGATACTACCTATGATGTGGTCTTTGACCGTGACCCTGAGGGTGTATTCCTGGGAGAGGGGCTGGAGGAGCTGGATGTTTCTCCCCTGACAGAGGATATGCCTATGATGACCTTTGTTATGGCCCAGGCCGGTACCCATGTTCGGGTAAAGGAAGTGGCAGGCTTGTTGGAAGGAATCCGCCTGGTGGATTGTTCTCGCCTGGATGATGCTCCGGTGGTGGAAGCCTTACATACAGGAAAGGTGAAAAAGTCTCTTGTGAAAATGCTGAGCTGTGTACAGAGCCGGATCACAGATCTGGAAGCTGCGAAGGAAGGTATCCTGGTGACTCAGGGAAAGAGACAGCTGCCCATAGAGGAGCTGGGCAAAGGTCTGCAGCAGATGGTTCGGCTGTATGCTACAGCGGCCCTTGCTCTGGAGAAGGGGGAATGCCTCCTTCTGGATGACGTAAACCAGAAGCTGCATCCCAAGGCTTTCCGTTTCTTCCTGGAGCTGTTTACCAACCAGAAGGTAAATACTGCAGGAGCACAGCTTTTGGGTACCTCCTATGATATGCCCACAATGGCCAACAGTGTGCTCAGAAGGGATGAAATCTGGATGACAGCTGCCAATGAGGCAGGAGAGACCACCATTTATCCTCTGGCACTGTTCCTGAAGGAGAACGGAGAAAAGGTGCGGAAGGATGAGACCTATTTTAAACAGTTTTTGGAGGGCAGATACGGTACAGATGTGGTGCCCGTTCCCTATAGATAGGAGGTAAGCATATGAAATGTCCTTTTTGTCAGAAGGATACCACCCGAGTGCTGGATTCCCGGCCGGCAGATGATAATGCGGCTATTCGAAGGCGCCGTGTCTGCGATTCCTGCGGGAAACGGTTTACTACCTATGAGACAGTAGAAACATTGCCCCTGGTGGTGATCAAAAAGGATCAGACCAGAGAGCAGTACGATCGATCCAAAATAGAAGCCGGTGTGCTGCGGGCCTGCTATAAACGGCCCATCTCCGCAGAGCAGATCAGTGATCTGGTAACGGCGGTGGAAAATGAGATCTTCCGTACCTCCGACAGAGAGGTGTCCACCACCACCATCGGAAATGTGCTGATGGAGCATCTTAGAAAGCTGGATGGTGTAGCCTATGTGCGCTTTGCTTCCGTGTACAGGGAATTTAAGGATGTAAATACTTTAATGGAAGAATTAAAGGGTCTGATGGATAAGACAAATTGAAGGTATGATGAGAGGAGATGAGTACGATGAAAAGTTTTGATAAATCCTCAAAACTGGAAAACGTATTATATGATGTCCGGGGACCGGTAGTGGATGAGGCTGCCCGCATGGAAGAGGCAGGCATGAAGATCCTGAAGCTGAATATCGGCAACCCGGCACCCTTCGGCTTTACGGCACCGGAGGAGGTTATTCTGGATATGCGGGATAATATTGCCAATTCCCAGGGATATTCCGATTCCCGGGGCATCTTTTCCGCCAGAAAGGCGATTATGCAGTATGCCCAGCTGAAACATATTCCCAATGTGACTATGAAGGATATCTATACCGGAAACGGAGCCAGCGAGCTGATTCAGCTGTCACTGAATGCCCTGTTAAATGATGGGGATGAGATCCTGATCCCGTCACCGGATTACCCCCTGTGGACGGCCTGTGCCAATCTGGCAGGAGGAAAGGCTGTGCACTATATCTGCGACGAGGAGGCAGAGTGGTATCCCGATCTGAAGGATATGGAATCCAAGATCACAGACCGCACCAAGGCTCTGGTAATTATCAACCCCAACAATCCTACAGGTGCTCTGTATCCCAAGGAGCTGCTGGAGCAGATCGTGGAGATCGCCAGACGCCATGAGCTGATTATTTTCTCTGACGAGATCTATGACCGCCTGGTTATGGACGGCGAGGAACATATTTCCATTGCCTCACTGGCACCGGATCTTTTCTGTGTCACCTTCAGCGGTCTGTCAAAATCCCACATGGTATGCGGCTTCCGGGTAGGCTGGATGATCTTAAGCGGCAATAAGCGTATTGCCAAGGGCTATATTGAGGGCCTGAACATGCTGTCCAACATGCGTCTTTGCTCCAATGTACCCGGTCAGTCTATTATCCAGACGGCGCTGGGGGGCTACCAGAGCGTCAACGAGTATATTGTGCCCGGGGGACGTATCTACGAGCAGAGAGATATGATCTACAAACTTTTAAATGATATTCCGGGATTGTCGGCAGTAAAGCCAAAGGCTGCCTTTTATATATTCCCGAAAATTGATGTGAAACGATTTAACATTACTGATGATACCCAGTTTGCCCTGGATTTCCTCCGGGAGAAGAGAGTGCTCTTTGTGCCGGGCAGTGGCTTTAACTGGAAACAGCCGGATCATTTCCGGATCGTATATCTCCCCAGGGAGACGGTGCTGAAGGAATCCATGGCCAAGATGCGGGACTTCCTTTCCACCTATCATCAGTCCTAGGAGAAACATATGCTGGAAAGATTTTACCCGGGAAGCCAGGCGGCTTCCACCTATCAGATAGATTTCGAAGGACTGTATGCCGAAGGCTACAGAGGAATCATTTTTGATATTGATAACACGCTGGTGCCTCACGGGGCACCGGCAGATAAGCGAGCTATGGCGCTGTTTGAACGATTGAAAGGGATCGGCTACGACTGCTGTCTCCTTTCCAATAACCAGCTGCCCAGAGTAAAAAGCTTTAATGACGATGTGCAGGTGCATTTTATTGAGAATGCCCACAAGCCTTCTGTGAAAAATTATCGGAAGGCCATGGAACTGATGGGTACTGACGAGAAAAATACGCTGTTCGTAGGCGATCAGCTGTTTACCGATATTTATGGTGCGAATCGTGCAGGCATTACCACGATTCTGGTGTCCCCCATTCATCCAAAAGAAGAGATCCAGATCGTACTGAAACGGTATCTGGAAAAGATCGTTCTGTATTTTTACAGAAGAAGCCTGAGAAAGGGGAGACGTTCATGAATCATATTATTCTCATCGGCTTTATGGGAGCCGGTAAAACAAGCGTAGGAAAAAGGCTGGCCCGCCACCGGGGCATCGGCTTTACCGATACCGATGACAGGATCGTTGAGAGCCAGAAGATGCCGGTAAGTCAGATCTTTGCCGATTTCGGAGAACCTCATTTTCGCAGGCTGGAAACGGAGACCCTGGAAGAGCTGCTGCAGGAAAAGGAGCAGCTGGTGATCTCTGTGGGAGGGGGACTGCCCATGACCCCGGCCAATCAGCCTCTTTTGCAAAAGCTGGGCACCGTGGTCTATCTTCAGGCAGGTGTAGATACTCTGATGAAGCGTCTGAGAAAGGATACCACCCGTCCGCTGCTTCAGGGAGGGGATCTCAGAAAGAAAATCACAGACCTGATGCAGGCCCGGGAAGCTACCTATGAGAAGGTTTCAGACCTGAAAATAAACACCGACGGGAAGGGCCTGGCAGAGATCGTTTTGGAAATCTCTGAAAAAATAAGTTGAAAAAGCGCCTATGGTAGTATATTATAGACTAAAGCTAATCATGAGAACATTAAGGAGGACATATATATGATTTCAGCAGGTGATTTCAGAAACGGCGTGACACTGGAAATTGACGGTAACGTTGTACAGATCATCGAGTTTCAGCACGTAAAGCCTGGCAAAGGAGCTGCTTTCGTTAGAACCAAATTAAAAAATGTTATCAGTGGTGGTGTGGTTGAGAAAACCTTCCGTCCTACTGAGAAATTCCCTACAGCACATATCGACAGACAGGACATGCAGTATCTGTACGCAGATGGAGATCTTTTCTACTTCATGAATATGGAGTCCTATGATCAGATCGCTATCAATCAGGAGACCATCGGTGATTCTCTGAAATTCGTAAAAGAGAACGAGATGTGTAAGGTTTGCTCCTACAAGGGCAGCGTATTTATGGTTGAGGCTCCCCTGTTCGTAGAGCTGGAGATCACAGAGACAGAGCCCGGATTCAAGGGCGATACAGCACAGGGTGCTACCAAACCGGCTACTGTAGAGACAGGTGCTCAGGTAAACGTACCGCTGTTCGTAAACCAGGGAGACAAGATCAAGATCGATACACGTACCGGCGAGTATCTTTCCCGCGTTTAATTCGATTTTTTCCGCTCAGGGTTTAGCCCTGAGCGGCCTTTTAAAACATTTCTTATCTTTTCCCTTTCGGGAAACATTTTCCAGACAACAAATGAATACAGATCAATGACAGGGCAGAAGGCCGTACTGCGTCCTTTTGCTGCATAAACATGGTAACCGGAAACGTTTTATACATAAAAAAGGAGGACAGTATGAGGTATGAAACTTTCAAAGAGGAACTGATGTAT
>CAZUBP010000072.1:0-7808 GCA_964618605.1 uncultured Lachnospiraceae bacterium
CGTCAATAGCCGCAGCTGTAGTCTCGCTGAAGCCCTTGGCCCGTCCCAGATCCCGACCGATAAATACATCATCGGAATCATCCTCGTAGGCTACCATACCCAGCTTTTTTGACATACCGTAGCGGGTGATCATAGCCTTGGCCAGCTTGGTTGCCTGGCGAATATCCTGAGAGGCACCTGTGGTCACATCCTCAAAGATCAGCTCCTCTGCTATACGACCGCCCAGGCACACCATAATGTGCTGCAGCATCTGCTCTCTCGTTTCAAACATCTCATCCCGCTCGGGAAGGGGCATGGTATAGCCTGCCGCTCCCATACCGGTGGGAATAATGGAGATGGTATATACCGGTTCCATATAGGGCAGCACATGGAAAAGGATAGCATGACCAGTTTCGTGATAGGCCGTAATCCTTTTCTCCCGTTCGGAGATAACACGGCTTTTCTTTTCCATACCGATACCCACCTTGATAAAGGCCTTCTTGATATCCTCCTGTTTTACGAAAAGACGATTGTCCTTGGCTGCCAGGATCGCCGATTCATTCAAAAGGCTCTCCAGCTCTGCGCCGGTAAAGCCCGCTGTCGTCTGGGCGATCTGTTTCAGATCCACATCCTCTGCCAGCGGTTTGTTTTTGGCGTGTACCTTGAGGATCTCCTCACGGCCCCGGACATCCGGTACCGCAACAGCCACCTGACGGTCGAAACGACCGGGTCGGAGAATAGCCGGATCCAGTACATCCACACGGTTTGTAGCCGCCATGACGATAATACCTTCATTGACACCAAAGCCGTCCATTTCCACCAGCAGCTGGTTCAGCGTCTGCTCACGCTCATCGTGGCTTCCGCCCATACCTGTGCCTCGCCGTCTGGCAACGGCATCGATCTCATCAATAAAGATAATACAGGGGCTGTGCTTCTTACCTTCCTCAAAAAGGTCCCTTACACGGGAGGCACCTACATCTACGAACATCTCCACGAAATCGGAACCGGAGATACTGAAGAAGGGAACCCCTGCCTCTCCGGCAATGGCCTTGGCCATAAGGGTTTTACCGGTTCCCGGCTGGCCTACCAGCAATACCCCTTTGGGGATACGGGCGCCTACCCTGGTATATCTGTCGGGATTTTTCAGGAAGTCCACGATCTCCTGTAGATCCTCTTTCTCCTCATCCAGACCGGCCACATCGGCGAAGGTGACCTTTTTATCATTTTCATCTGACATTCTGGCCCGGCTCTTTCCGAAATTCATCATTCGGTTATTGGCCCCGCCTCCGTTCATGGAACGGTTCATGAACATCATCATGATAACCACTACCGCCATAGCCAGGATAACCGGCAGAACAATGTTGCTGAGAATGCTCTCTCCCGGCACATCATCCACGGTATAGGTCACATCATTTTCCTGAAAATATTTTTCCACGTCATTGACGTTGCTGACATATACCCGAACTTCCTCACCGTCTGTCAGCGTAGCGATAACAGTACCTGTGGGGATCTCCCTGTTCTGTTCGATCTCAGCGCTGTATACCTGTCCATTCTCTACCGCCGTGGTCAGCTCCTGGTAGGAATAGCTGGTTCGCATCTGTATATTTCCGGAAAGGTAAATAAATAATACTATCAATCCTGCGCAAAGCAGAAGATAGCTTATCCATATTTTAGATTGTTTTCCCACGTAAATATTACTCCTCTGATTTTGAAATTTCCGATTACTCCTGGCAAATCACGCCAATGTAGGGAAGATTTCTGTATTTCTGTGCATAGTCCAGACCGAAGCCTACTACGAACTCGTCCGGAATATTGAAGCAGACATAATCTGTTTTGACCTCTGCCACTCTTCGTTCCGGCTTATCCAGCATACAGCACAGCTTCAGGCTGGCCGGATGACGATCCTTCAGAACCTTCATCAGATAATGAAGGGTACGTCCTGTATCCACGATGTCCTCTACGATCAGCACATCTCTTCCCTGCAGCGGCTCATCCAGATCCTTGATGATCTTGACTACGCCGGAGGATTTGGTACTGTTGCCATAGCTGGACACGGACATAAAGTCCATGGTCACCGGCACCGTCAGTCTCTTGGCCAGCTCACAGGTAAAAAATACGCTGCCCTTGAGAATGCCCACCAGATGCACACATTTGCCCTCATAATCATGATTGATCACAGCGGCGATCTCATCCAGCTTTTTTGCCACTTCTTCTTCACTTAATAATACTTTGATTTTGTCACTCATACCTATCTCCTGTAACACGGATCTCCAGAACCCGCTTTGTTTTCTCTGTCACTTTGTACTCAGCGCCGATACGATCGCCGATAACCCAGACCACAGAGGAATCTTTGGCGATGATCCAGAAATCATCTCTTCTGTACCGGGGAATCTTTCGATCGATCATAAAATCCTTCAGCTTCTTATGATGGCCTCCGTCATCTATGGAAATAGTGTCCCCCGACCTGCGTTTACGCAAACTTAATCCATTCTTAATTTTATCATAATCAAGCCATTTCGTATACGTGTTTTCCGAAATTTTTACGTTATCCGGGGACTTTATACACAGTTCCACCTGCATATCTCCCACCTCCAGACGCCCGGGAATAGTCAGGTCATAACAGGAGGTGTTCTCGCATTTTGTCTGTCTGCCGATACAGACAGCCGTCTCCTCTCCCCAGGCTGTCAGTCCCCGGGGCAGAGATACGGATTTCCCGCAGGGTGCCTCGAAAAGCCGGAGAATGCTGTACACATGTTCCCGGGTAAGATCTTTTCCGCCGCCGGCCTGCTTCTTCAGCGCCCGATGCAGCAATCTTCGCCAAAACAAAGGGGGCTCCCGAAGCAATTCCCGGGATACCTCCAGGATCTCCTCGTTTTCCTTTACCAGGCGCTGCCACAGTTCATCCTCCACTGTCCGGAGATAGTTCTCCGTTTCCTGAAGCTCCAACGCCAGCGTTGCCATATGGGCTACGCTGTTTTCGTTCACCCGACTTTCCAACAGGGGCAAAATATCCTGACGAATGGAATTTCTGGTATACTCTCTGTCCTGATTGCTTTCGTCCTCCCGCCAGGTGAGTCCTCTTTCCTGCAAAAATGCCAGGATCTCCTTCTTATCCACGCATAGCAGGGGCCGGATAATACCGTCATTTACCGGCCGTATGCCGCCTGCCCCGGTAAGGCTGCTGCCCCGGGCCATCTGAAACAGCATGGTCTCTGCCTGATCGTTCTGGTGATGGGCCACGGCAATGGCGTCAGTGCCCCATTTCCTGCCCATTTCGGCAAACAGGCTGTAGCGGAGCTGTCTCCCCGCTTCCTCCAGCCCGATCTTCTGCTCTCTGGCAGTCTCCTTTGCGGAAACATAGCAGATCTCACAGGGAATAGCATATTTCTCACAGTAGGCCTTCACAAAGGCGGCATCCTGATCCGCCGACAATCCACGAATACCGTGATGAACATGAACAGCATACAGCGTCAGTCCGTACTTTGGTGCCAGCTCCCGCAGCACCTCCATAAGGCACAGCGAATCTGCGCCCCCGGAAAAGCCTACCAAAAGCTTTTTGTAGGTGGGCACCATATGACAGTTTTCCATAAATTGACCTACTCGTTTTATCATTCGTCTTACTCCTGTTTATCCCAAAATCCTGCCACCAGCACAGTCATATCGTCCGCACCTTCCCCTGTTTCTCCTAAGGGTACCGCTGACAGGATCTCCTCGCTCATACGTTTCGGCACTCTCTGGGACAGCTGTCCCAGGATCCCCGGCCAGGCATCCCCCTGCCCTGCATGGGCAAAGGCGTCCGGCACACCGTCCGTCACCATAATAATATAATCTCCCGGCCGTAAACGAAACCGCATTTTTTCATAGGCAGCCTTTGTTTCCAGCCCCGGCGCCATAGCCGGAAGTGCAATACTTTCCAGGCTGTTTCTCCGAAGAATATAGGAGGAACAGGCCCCTGCCTTCAAAAATTCACAGACACCGGTATACAGATTCACCTGACAGATGTCCAGGGTGGCGTATTCTTCCCTGTTCTCCTGCAAAAGCAGCGTAGTATGGATCATCTGGAAGGCGGTCTCCTTGGAAAATCCGCAGGCCATAAATTCTTCCAGCAGATTCAGCACCCTTTCGCTGGTTCTGTCGGCCTTTAGGCCAAAGCCCATGCCGTCTGACAGACACAGCTGCACCTGTCCGTCACCGGAAAATATGCTGTAATTGTCTCCGCATACCGCCTGGCTGCCTTTTGGCTGGCGACTGACGCCGCAGAGAAGCTCATAGCGCACCCTTTCCGTAAAGCTGTACAGCTCGCTGACCTCTCCCACAAACATTTTCTGACCGGGATCCGGGGTGAGATGGCGCCCTGTAAGCTTTTCCAACAGCTCCACCGTCTCCTGAAGGGGTACGGTTTTCCCGTTGCGGCTTTTCATGGTGACATAAAGGTTCAGCCGCCGATTATCCTTTTCCAGGATCCAGGCAGCCTGTACCTCGATCCCCCGTCTGTGGGCGCTGCGCTTCAGGCTTCTTTGCATTCCCTCACCCAGAGGACGATACTTTTGCACTTCTCTGGCTGACTGTTTCAGCATATGGGAGATCTCTCCCAGCTGCATGGCGTTGGCCTGTTGTATGCCTCTCCACTGCCCCCGGCGATAGCGTTCCCGATAATACTCCTGCAGGCACCAGTGCAGAGCGGCAGCCCCTTCCCGGCCCCGGGCGCACCAGGACAGCCATTCCGGCAGCGCAGCCTCGTACTCTTCCTGTCGGTTCTCCTCCAGCAGGGCGATCATCCTCAGAGCATATTTTTTTCGCCCTATACGCCCCACCTTTTCACAATTCACACGATGGCTGCAGTCGGCGCAGGCCATCTGACAAAAGTCCCGCCAGACACTGTCCCGCCGGGCAGCCTCGTCCTCTCCGGCATCCTCCTCCCGTCCCACATCCTCTGACAGGGTACGGAAAGCCTCTGCCTTCATTCGAAGCAGCCGTTCCTGCGGTATCTCAAAAGCTCCGGCCTGCTCTTTTTCCCTCAAAAAAACTTTTGCCATGTTCCGCACCGTCAGTAACAATCCCGCTGCGAACATGGCAAATATGATCTGCTGCATAAGCTGTCCTCCCCTGACTGAATCTTCGGAGTCCAGTATACAGGCAGCATAGTAAAAATTCTGTCAAAATCAGAGAGCTGTGTATTTATTTTGATTCCTTGAACAGGATCTCGTCGTCGTTTACCAGGCCCAGCTTCTCTCTGGCTACCTTAGTCACATACTCATCACTCTGCATATATTCTCCCGTCTCTTCAATGGAAACTGCCCGATCCTCTTCCTCTGCGATCTGTGTTTCCAGCTGGGAAATCGTCGTCTTGTTCTCTCCGATGGTCCGGCGCATGGTACTGCTCTTTACGCAGATAACACACAACAGCACGCAGACAATCAGGCTGATCATGACCATACCGATAAGATTCTGCCGATAGCTCTGGCTGCTTCGGTAGGCACGTTTTTTATATCCTGCTTTCGCCATTCTTCCTTTGTTCTCCCCCATTCCTCTTTCTCTTTGCGGAATGTCCAAAATACTCATTTAAGAAAATATTACCCCTTTTAAGATGATTTTTCAACCATTTTATACACCTACAGACAGGGAATACCAGCAATTTCACACCTTTTTTCAAAAATCCCAGGAGATAACTGCCTGTTTTTACCAAAAAAGGACTTACAGTGTACTGATACAGGGCTGCACCCAATCCGGCACCAAGGATTTCACTGAGACGAAGCTGCCCTTCTCCATGGCGCACCAGGTAATCAAAAAAGAGAAAACCCGCGCAAAGCCAGAACACCAGATCTTCTCTGTCCACCCATCTTTGGCTGTGGCGGATCGTGTTTCTGCCTATACGCAGGCCATCATAGACCATACCCATGCCCCATCCCCAGAGTGCCATCTGTAGAAACAGTCGAAATTCTGCAGCTGTTTTGGCGGATACCATCAGCGAAACAGCCGCTGCCAGAGTTTCTTCTGTTCCGTCTTTACGCTGCTGCCCTTCATATACTGTATACTGTCCACCACACCGCTGAGACGAATCTCCCCTGTTTCCAGGGACAACTGACTGATATGCAGTTCATGTCCTTTAATGTGGAGACGGCCGCATACGGTGTCCAGACGGATCGCCTCTGTATCAAAGGACAAAACCTCCTTCACGCCGCTGATACGGCCTTGCTCGCATCCTTTGAGACACAGCTCGTGACTTTGTTCCTGTTTTGTTTCCGGCATAGGTCATACTCACTTTTTTTACCAGTATATGAAGCACCGGCAAAAATCATGTCTTTACAGCAGGCGGTACATGTCCTGGGCTTCTTCCTTCTTCACCGTCTCCTGCACCTTAAGGATCTCCGCCCGCAGGGTACGGGTACCGAACTGGATCTCCACCACGTCTCCGGCCTTCACTGCTGTGGAGGCTTTGGCCGGCTTGTCATTGATCAGCACACGACCGGCATCACAGGCCTCATTGGCTACCGTTCTCCGTTTGATCAGGCGGCTGACCTTCAAATATTTATCCAATCTCATAACTATCGTTCCTCTGTATATACCCTATAATGTCAAAAAGTCGGACAGTTGCCTGCCCGACTTTCCTGCACACCTATTACTTATTCAGCATATCTTTTAAAGCTTTTCCGGCTTTGAATTTCGGAGCTTTGGAAGCTGCGATTGTCATGGAAGCGCCGGTCTGGGGATTTCTTCCCTCTCTGGCTGCTCTCTCGGATACTTCA
This sequence comes from uncultured Lachnospiraceae bacterium, assembly GCA_964618605.1. GTDB lineage: Bacteria > Bacillota > Clostridia > Lachnospirales > Lachnospiraceae > UBA11957. The sequence continues at coordinate 6,726 of CAZUBP010000072.1, forward strand.
AAAGTACCGAAGCCTACCATCTGAATTTTCTCACCCTTTTTTAACTCTTCAGCTACTACTTCCTCAAATGCCTTCAGAGCTGCCTCAGCACTTTTCTTGGGCAGTCCGGCTTTTTCAGCGATTGCTGCTACTAACTCAGTCTTGTTCATTTCAAATTCCTCCTGTATTAAGCAAATCATCCTCGTGTAGGAAATGCACACTCTGCATGGAAAATGCTGTCCGTTTCACCTTCACGAGTACCTCCCTATTGGAGATACACATCATTACTTATATAACGAATAGCCTGTTTTGTCAAGGAAAAACCGCATATTCTCGGGACTTTTCGGCAATTTTATCCACGAAGGCCAGCCAGTTTTTCTGCTGTCTGAGGATCTTTCCCATTTTCTCCATATTGCGTTTGGGAGGCAGTGTTTTCGGACTCTGCATATAGTAATTTACCAGTTTCCAATTTTTCCAGGGATAGGACAGGCGCAGCAGCAGATCCTGTTTTTCTTCCCGGGAAAGGGGACGAATATCCTCGTAGCGGGTCAGGATTTCTTCAAAAAGGCCAAAGCTCCAGTTATTCTTCTCCAGAACCTTCCGCATATAACGATAGAGGTCGGCACTGGGACGGTCAAAATTCCACTTGTGAAAGCCGATCACAATGGTGCGGGAACCGTCAAACAGGATGTTATGCTGGGTAAAATCCCCATGGCAGACGCTGATCTCCTGCTGGGCTTCAAACTGTCGTTCCGAAAAGCCCTGCATTCGCTCTACCGCCGTTTCCCCCTGACGGATAAATTCTGTCATCCAGGCGGACAAAAGATCCTCAAATTCGTTTCTCTGTCGGCGCTTTTTCAGATACGCCGCCGCCCGTTTCAGCTCCCGGTTGTGCCGCTGACATTCCTCGTAAAGAGAGGGCGGCGCATACTGAGGCTGAAAGGGGATCTTCATCACGGTATGCAGCTTTGCCAGGGTCTGTACCCCGCGAAAAACATCTCCCATGGCATGAGTAGCACACTCCCGCCCTCTATACCATTTCCGGAGAATATATACCGTACCTGCTCGATCCCGGCTGTACAGCTCCCCCTCCTGATTGGGCAG
>CAZUBP010000073.1:0-7787 GCA_964618605.1 uncultured Lachnospiraceae bacterium
TCTATTTCCATCCAGTCGGACACCGCATGGCGGGCTGTAGCCTTACCTTTAACGGAACCGGCCAGATTGATGGCCCCGCCGTAAAGAAGGAACTTCTCCGTCAGGGTGGTCTTACCGGCATCCGGGTGGGAAATAATCGCAAATGTGCGACGTTTTTCTATTTCTTTCGTATATTTACCCAAAATAACCTCCATTGTCTGATGACAAATTCAGCTGCCGCCATTTCCTCTATGCAAAAGGCTTTGGCCGACAGACATACGTTTACGCAATACTCCGATTGTACTATAAAACCTCACCAAACGCAACAAAGTCTGTTGCTTTTTTCTTTCACTGAGAACGTACCGGTGTGATCACAATATTTTCCACACTGACCCCGGTTTTTCGTTTTACCGCATCCTCTATCTGGGCAATTCCCGCTTCATCCAGGCCATCGGCATCCACCACCACATCTACCGTGTCACCGGTCATGCTGACGACGGCATTGGCAAAGCCCTGGGCCTCCAAAAGGGTTTCTGCTGCCGCTTCCTTCTCCGCACAGTCTGTCAGCTGGGTGAGGGAAGCCACAGCATCAGCGATTTCCTCCTGGGAAAGGGCTGTATTGTTCACAATATTTTCCAGGGTCTCCTTATTCTGGGAACGCACCTGCTCCCGCTCCAGTCTGGCCTGGGTCACATAGGCTGCCGCAGTGCTGGTAAGTACGGTCTCTCCCGGCAGACTTTCCCCCGTTTCCTCGCTGTCTGCTGTTTCCTCCGCAGTCGCCTCGCTGGCCGTTTCCTCTGTGTCAGAGACTACCGGCAGGGTGGAGGTAACCGTCTCCCCCTCCACTGTGGTTTCCGCTGTCTCGGAAGTCTGACTCAGGGCCGCTCCGCTGTTTTCCTCCAGAAGGGCGGTGGTATCCGTGATATCAAAATCCATGCTGTCAATATCCTCTTCCGTAGGGGTAAGCTCCACAGTCTGGGTGGTATCCTCCTGTGTCTCCCCGCTGAGAGCCGCTCCATTGTAATTCAGATACCCGGCTGCCGCCACCATAACAGCCAGCACCGTGATCATCAGGCGATTCTTTTTCAGGATCCTTTTCAAAATGAACTTCTCCTTCACTCACTTCTTTTTCATCACTTTAATTTTATGGGCCTCCAAATGGAATAATGCCATTACCGCTTCCTTTATTTCCTGTACGATTTCCGGATCATCCCCGCCCTGGGCGATCACCAGTACCCCACGTACCTCCGGCATGGTCTCCCGGACCACATAAGGGGTTTTGCTGCCGTCCGCCCCTTCTGTATACACCGTGGCTTCCTGACTGGTTTTGCTCTCGCTCTCCTCTGTGGTACCCTCCTGGCTTTTTTTAGTGCTGGTCTCACTGTCGGGAACATCCTTTTCCACTGTTTTGGTGCCGGTGGATTCCAGGGTAATAGCCACCTCCACCAGACCGACCCCCTCCACCTGTTCCAGTATGTTTTTTAATTTTCCCTCCAGCGCCTCCCGCTCCTGAGTGATCTCTGTTTCCTCTGTTTCTGCCAAAAGACTTTCTGTGTCCTCCTCTGTGGGTGTTTCTTTAGTCTTTTCAGGCCAGAAGGCCAAAAGCAGAATGGCTGTCACCAAAAGGATGGTCAGCAGCTGTTCCTTTTTTCTGAGTTTTCCCCAATTTCTGAACTTTTCCCGCCACTTTTCCATACTTTTTCGCCTTTCTGTCACTGTCGGATAACTACAGCCACCTGATCCCCGGTCAGTTCATACCTTTCCCTCAGTTGTTCCCCAATGGTTTCCTCTGTGGCTGAGCTTCCGGTCTTTGCCCTGGCCGTCAGGGAAATCCGGCGGATCATATTGCTCTCCCCGGCATCCACAGCAAGCTCCAGCGTTTCCAGCTGCAGCCCCTCCTCCTGCAAAAGAGCCCTTATGTCCTCCTCCAGCTTTTCCCGGACTGCCTGTTCTATCAGGGTATTCTCTTCCCCTGTTTCCCCAAGGGTATCCTCCGCCGTCATGCGGGATTCCCACCCCGCCAGCCAGTCCTCTATCTCCTGATCCAGGTTTTCCGACAGCTGAAAGACTGTCAACACCGGTCGGAACAATACCAGCAAAAACACCAGGGACAAAAAAAGCCGGATATATTTTCTGCTGTTCTCCTCCACAACAAACTGTAAAAGCAGCTGCATACCCACCATACAGATCAGCACCGTTCTGACCCAGGAAAAGAACCAGGTTTTCATTCTTCCTTCCTCATTCCGTCTGCGCCATAAGGGCCACCGCCAGGAAAAACAGCACCAGCGTGCCGGAAAGTATACGCACATACATGCCGTACCCTCTGGCCACAGAGCGAATACACCCCAGCATCCGCCGATCTGCCACCGGCTGCCCCACAGCAGACAGCACATACAGCACACCGCATTTCAGGGCCATATGCAAAAGCGGGGACAGACTCCCCACCACCAGCACCAGCAGGATCACGATCCCCATACAGTTTCGAATAAGCACCGCACTGGCCAGAAGTACCTGGGCAGCCCCGCCAATGGCACTGCCGATCCCCGGAATAGCCTCCGCTGCCTTGCCCAGTGCCGAACGTTTCAACGTATCCATTGCAGGAGCCAGCATATTTTTAAGGATCTGCACCCCGGTCATCCCGGCCACCACGGTTTTCATTCCCCACAGGACAAACTTTTCCATCAGCTCACCCAGCTCCGACAGCAAGCGCCTGTCACTGATATGGTCAAACATGGACAGCAGCACGCCGCACTGCACTACCGGCAGGAAGATCCGGCTGATCACCCACTGGGTCACATTGAGCATAAGGAGCATTCCCTGTTGAAAAAATGCGCCGGACACCGGACTGCCCCCGCTTATCATAACCAGGCTCAGGGAGGCACCTGCGATCTGCATAAATTCGCACAGCCTGTCCAACAGCGTGGAAACGCTCTCTGTCTCCTTCTGGAAATCCCGAAGCAAGAGCACCGCCAGGAGCATAAACAGGATGTAAAATCCTGTCTCTGTCACCCGCTGATCCCCGGTGATCCCTGACAGCACCCGAAAAGCTGCGGAAAAAAGCAACAGCAGCAGGATCTGTCGGATCAGCAGGGTGGCCTCCTCCAGAAAGGTTTTCCCCAGGCCTTTCAGCTGCGTTTTGATATCCAGAAGAGTCAGGGGATCCTCTCCCGCCATCAACCCCTGAAATACCGAGGAAATGTCCAGCTGCACCTCCCCCAGGAAAGCATCCTTTGCCTCCTCCCAGGCAGAAATATCTGTCATCTCCTCCTCTGCCGCCTGCACCGGAAGAGCGAACAAAAACACCAGACACAACACCAGCCCTATCTTTTTCATACCTGGAGCACTTCCGTGATCAACTGCAAAAGAGCCATAAAAACCGGAGCACCCAAAGCAGCCAGGGTCAGCCGACCGAACATCTCGATCTGCCCCGCCACAGCGGAATTGCTGCAATCCCTGCAGATCGCCGCCGCAAACTGACACAGCCAGGTCACCGCCAGCATTTTAAACAGTATCTGCAGATATCCCTCCTCCAGATTCAACTCTTCCTGAAAAAGCTGTACCAGCGCTATCACCTCCTGCAGCTGAGATACAGCCATAAAAAGCAGCAGTAATCCCGCCCCCAGACTGAGATACAGGCTATATTCCTCCCTGCCGCCCTTAAACAGGAGGCCTAAAAGCACACTGGTCACCCCAATAAGTACTGCCTTGTAGATCTCCATGGTTCCTCCTTTTCCTGTTAGGGATAGGTAAACAGCGTCTCAATAGAAGAAAAAAGCTGGGCAATATAGGGAACGATCCACATAAGCACCAGCACAAGCCCTGCCAGACTGGCCAGAAAAGCCTGCTCCTCTCTTCCGCTGTGTTTCAGCACCTGGGTCAATACAGAAACCAGGATACCTACTGCCCCGATACGAAACAGCATACTGACTTCCAAAGTCCGTCCCTCCTTTCTACCAGAGCAGCACAGCCAGGAGAATGCCTCCGGCAACGCCCAGGGTCCTGCACAGCCGACAGCTCTTGGGATACTGTTCCTTCAGATGCAGCACCCGCCTTTGTATTTCCTGTCGGAGCACTTCCACTGTGTGCATCTGGAGCTGTCGATCCGGATATCCCAGTTCACGGCCAAATTCCCGGAGTTCCTGTATATCCGTCCCTGACAATTCCCCGGCGTTCAAATATGTCTGTATGTTTTGAGAAAATATCTCGTACATATTCCCCTTTTTTTCAGTTATGTCATTGGCTGTCTGTCTTAGAAAGCTCTTCAGGGGTTCCCGGCTCTTTCCGCTGAGCTTTTCAAAGATCTGGGGCAGGGGTTCCCTGCCAAATTCCAGCTCCCGTCCCAGGCGATCCAGAAAACGAAGAATATGCTCCAGCATGCGGATACGCTTCAACAGCCGCTGTCCCCACAAAAATCCCAGGCCACCGGCACTGGTCATACACAAAAGTGCCAGTACCAGACGAAAGCTCAACCTGCTGCCTCCTCCGGCACCAGCCACCCCCTCTGCCGGTCATACACCGCCTTTACCTGGCCCGGTTTCCCCTGATCCGCCAGAAAAATACAGCGGGCAAAGCATCCCTTTTCCCACAGGGGACCGATATCCTCTCTTTTTTCTATATCCTGCAGCGTTCTTCCATGGGCGGTGGCCAGTATGCCTACGCCACAGCCCAGGGCTGTCAAAACCGCCTGTCGCTCCCCAATGCCTGCCAGCTCATCTACCGCCAGCATCGCCGGAGCCATGGAGCGTATCATCAACAGCATTCCCTCCGCCTTGGGGCACCCATCCAGCACATCGGTACGGGGGCCCAGATCATGCTGGGGCATCCCTAAGTAGCAGCCGCCGATCTCTGACCGTTCATCTATCACTGTTACGGAGCATCCTTTTCCGTGAGAATTTCCCTCGGAGATCGATCGTATCAGATCCCGGAGCACTGTGGTTTTCCCCCGACCCGGAGGCGCCACAATAAGGGTATTGACCGGCTGTCCCTTCCGATACACATAGGGAAGCAGCTTTTCCCCGCAGTTTTTCACCCCATGGGATATACGAATATTCAGGAACGAAATATCCCGGATACCGAAGATCTTCTCCTTCTCCACTACCGTTCTCCCTGCCAAACCTACCCGGTGTCCTCCCTGTACCGTGAAAAATCCCCGGCGAATATCCTCCTCATAGGCGTACAGAGAATAGCTGCTGAGACATTCCAGCGTTTCCGTCACATCCTGCTTTGTCACCCGGTAGCCCTGTTCCGTCAAAGACCAGGCTCTTCCTGCCTTATCCAGAAAGACTTCCTGCCCCATGCTCTGTACCAGCAAAGGCTGTCCCGTTCGCAGGCGGATCTCCTGTATGCCTTCCTCCCGGAGGGAGGTTTTTTCAAAAATCCGGCGGATTTCCCCTCCCAGCAGGTGAAGTATCCTTTCACTGTACATCCTCCATCACCTCTTGTCCTTACTATATGCGCTCCTTTTCCGGAATAGACGTGGGGGATGGGGCAGCGACGCCCGCTTCCTCCAAAAACGGGGAGGGCTGTCCCCGGCTGCCTTCCTCCCCATCTACCCACAGAAGGCACAGCTTTTCCCGGGCTCTGGTCATCCCCACATAGAACAGACGCCGTTCCTCCTCTACCTCAGCCTGAGATTTTGCTCCGTTCCAGGGAATATTTCCCTTATTCACATCCGGTATGTAGACCACATCGTACTCCAGGCCCTTGGAGCCATGGAGGGTGGTGACTCTGACCCCTTCCTCACTGACAGGCCAGGTATAGGCTTTTACTTCCCTTTTAAATTCCTTCAGATCCTTCTTTCCCAGGGAAAGCTTCTGGAGAATATCCATCACCGCCAGCAGCTCCTCCGGTTCCCGATGCTGCAGCTGGGCCACACCTTCCAGATAGGTGTCATAACCCATACGCCGCCGGATACAGTACAGTGCCGCTGCCGGAGGCAGTCCCTGCAGCAGTGCCAGCTCCTGAAAAAATCTTTCCAGCCGGGATCTGGCTATACGATCCTCTCCCGCTGCCGCAAGACACCCTTCCCGGTTTACCACAGCCTCCCGAAAGACCTCCCGACTTAGATACCGGCGGGGCTTATTCAGGATTCGCAGATACAGGCCCCGCTCCCGCCGATTTTCTCCCAGGAGAAGATAGGCCTCCATATCCTTCCATATAAAGTGCTCCACCAGGGACTGTCCCTTCTTCTCTCCCTCTGCGCCTTCCTTCTTTCCCGAACCCCAGCTGCAGCTGATACCCTGACTCCACAGGGTTTTCAGTATTCCTGCTGCGCTGCGGTTGGTTCTGGTAAGGACGGCTATTTCCGCCGGTTTTCGGCCTTTTTCTATCTCCTTACGAATATCCTGCGCCAGAAGCAGCCACTCCTTTCGCTTGTCCTCTGCAGTCCGTGTACATACTTCGCCGGTATGTCCCCGGCCGGATATGGCCTTTTTTTCAAATCGCCCGGTATTATGGGCAATCAGCTGCCCGGCGCAGTCAATGATCCGACTGCCGCAGCGATAATTGATATCCAGCACCACCTGCTGAAGCGCCGGGAAATCCTCTGTCACCTGGCGCATCACCTCCGGGGCCGCCCCTCGAAAGCCATAGATGGACTGGTCATCATCCCCCACCATAAAAAGATTGTTCTGAGGAGCTGCCAGAATCTTTAACAGCTCATACTGTCCCCGGTCGATATCCTGAAACTCATCCACCAGCACATAGGTAAAGCGTTCCTGCCAGCTTTTTCTCACCCCTTCCTCCTGGGCAAACAGCCGGGCCACCTCCAGAGCCAGATCCTCAAAATCCATAGCTTCCATCTGGGACAGGGCCTCCTGATAGGATCTCCAGGCCAGCAGAAACTCCTCTTTATCCAGGGATTCCGGCTGGTACTCCTCCGGTTTCAGTCCGCCGTGCTTGATCTGACCGATCTCCTGGGCCAGAAGCTCTGCCTGTTCCTGTCTTTGCTCCTTTGCCTGCCCCAGATCCTCCAGCAGGGAATCCAGAAGCCTTCTCTTTTCCTCTCCCGCCACCAAACGCTTATGAGAGGTCTTTTTTGTCCCGCGCAAAATGGCATAAAAGACCCCATGCAGAGTACCAAAAGTCACCTCAGTAGAAGAAATACGGCTGTTTTTCAGATACCGTTCTCTCATCTCTGCGGCTGCTGCTCTGGTAAATGTCACCACCAGAAGCTTTTGGGGCTCTGCGTGATGGTTTGTAATCAATTGTTGAATGTGGGAAATTAAAACAGAAGTTTTTCCGGAGCCAGGGCCTGCGAGAACAAGCATGGCTCCGGAAGTATGGGCGACTGCCCTTTGTTGTGATGGGTTTAGTTGCAGCTTAATTTTTCAATAGCTGCGCGGATTCGTTTCAGTGCTTCTTCCTTACCGATAATGGAGAGGATCTCCGTGGCACCGGCAGGTGTGGTTTGCTTACCGGAAACGGCAATACGGATGGGCCACATAATGTAGCCGGTCTTGTAGGCCTTTTCCTGACCAAAAGCGGAAAGCATAGCGAAGAGACCGTCATTGGAATAATCCTCCTGGGCTTCCAAAAGAGGCAGTACCTCCTGCAGAAGAGCCAGAGATTTTTCTTCGTTCAGCTTCATACGTTTATTGAAATACAGGCTCAGATCGTATTCCGGCATCTCTTCAAAGAAATCTACCATATCGCAGATATCCGGGAGAACCTCGATACGGGTCTTAACCATAGCTGCGATCTTGTGCAGATCCAGGTCCTTTTTCAGCACCTGTTTCAGATAGGGCTCAGCCATGGCATAGAATTTCTCCTCATCCATAGCCTTGATATATTCGCCGTTCATCCAGCGA
>CAZUBP010000074.1:0-1793 GCA_964618605.1 uncultured Lachnospiraceae bacterium
GTTCCTGTGAACTTTGCCTTTCTTTATGCATCCTCCCGTTTAACCTGACAGCACTTTCTGTGGGTTATTTGGGGTTTTGGATTATAGGATCACTATGCCATTGGACTATACCTCATTTCTAAGAATCGAATACCTTATAACTGTACTATTATACTTTAGGAATAAACTTCCTTTGCTTGGGTCAGGTTTCTTTTCTTTTGTTGTCCTAATACTAGCATGCGAAGGGTGTTATGTCAATCTATTTTTTACATTTCATTAAATATTCAGAATATTCATTTAGTTTCACTTATTTTTACACTACAAAATAAGTGCTGTGTTCAATGAGAACATTAGCAGGTGCTGCCGCTCACCGTATGCAGCTGTGCCTGCAGGATCTCCTCTTTTCTGTCCAGAAGTTCTCCGGAAAGCAGCTGACGCTGTACATTCTCAAAGCCGATGCGATCTATCGTCTGACAGAATCTCTCGCCGGTCTTTCCCTGCTCACGGAAAAGAAGGATAGCCTTTTCCACAATATCCAGCACTTCCTCTTCAGAAGTAAACAGCTTATCCAAAGCCTTGCCGTGGGCAGTCATCTTGCCCCAGCGGCCACCGATGTAGATCTTATAGCCGTAATTGCCCTCGGTAATGCAGTCAAAGAGACAGTTGCCTACGCAGCGGCCGCAATGGATACATTTCTCCGGATCGATCTCCAGCTTGCCATCCTTTACTGCTGCCGCACCTACGGGACAGACACCGGCGATCTTGCACTTTTTGCAGCCCTTGCAGCCTTCCTCTTTAAATACCGGGACACGCTGTCCTACAATACCCAGATCATTCAGATTGGGTTTCACACAGTTATTGGGGCAGCCGCCAACAGCGATCTTAAACTTGTGGGGCAGCTTCACCTCATGGTAGCCTTCGAAGAAACGCTCATGGATCTTCTCGGAAAGAGCAAAGGAATCCAGCAAACCATACTGGCAGGTGGTACCCTTGCAGGACACTACCGGACGAACCTTGGCACCGGTACCGCCGGTCTTTAATCCTTCTTTGGCAATATAGGCCTGAAACTCCTCTATTTTCTCATAGGGAATACCTACTACCTCGATAGTCTGACGGGTGGTAAAGGTAACCTCACCATTGCCAAACTTTTCTGCCGCCTCACCGATACAGCGCTGCTGCGCTGCGGTGATCTTACCGTTTCTGGTCAGGATCCTTCCGGAGAAATTGTCTGTCTCCTTATTATGCAGAAATCCTTCTCCCTTTACTCGTTTAATGTCTGCACTGCTTACACTTACGCTTCCCATAACACATTCTCCCTTTCTTTGTATCTTTTCTCTTTATTCTACCGTAACGCTCTTTGCCAGATTTCTGGGTTTATCCACATCCAGACCCTTGGCTACGCTGACATAATATCCCATAAGCTGCAGCGGAATGACTGCCAGAGACGTAGCAAAATGCTCGTCTGTCTTGGGAATATACACCGTAAAATCTGCGGTATCTTCAATTTCATAATGGCCGTAGCCTGTCAATCCCATGAGATAGGCTCCACGGCTCTTGCACTCTACCATATTGCTGAGGGTCTTTTCATAGAGGCTGCTCTGGGTCAGAGAACCGATCACCAGTGTGCCCTCCTCAATCAGACTGATAGTACCGTGCTTTAATTCACCGGCGGCATAAGCCTCGCTGTGGATATAGGAGATCTCCTTCAGCTTCAGACTGCCCTCCAGAGAAATAGCGTAGTCGATACCACGGCCGATAAAGAAAATATCTCTGGCATTGACCTGTTTGGAGGCAAACCACTGGATCCGCTCCTT
>CAZUBP010000074.1:1893-7775 GCA_964618605.1 uncultured Lachnospiraceae bacterium
ACACGCACCGGAATCTTGGCCAGATCCTCGATCACGTACTGGGCTGCCACGCCTACATGATAGGCGGAACCGCAAGCTACAATATATATCTGAGAAATGTCCCGGATCTCCTCATCGGAAAGTCCTACCTCGGACAAGTCCAGAATATCTCCATTTTTTACAGAATGAAGGGTATCTGCCACAGCCTTGGGCTGCTCGTGGATCTCCTTCATCATGAAATGCTCAAAGCCTTCTTTTTCCGCTGCCTGGGCATCCCATTTGATCTCCACACACTCCTTCTGGATCTCTTCACCGTCCAGATTGTAGAAGGTGATCTCACCCTTGCGCATTCTGGCCATTTCCAGATTGCCGATATAGTAAACATTTCTGGTATATTTCAAAATAGCCGGTACATCGGAGGCCAGATAGGTCTCTCCATTGGCAATACCCAGGATCATGGGACTATCCTTACGAGCTGCATAGATCTCTCCCGGATACTCCTTAAACATCAATGCCAGGGCATAGGAGCCACGGATACGTACCAGAGCGTGATTGATGGCATCCACCGGTGTGTGCAGGTATTTCTTGTAGTAATAATCTACCAGCTTTACTGCCACCTCTGTATCGGTAGAAGAATAAAAGGTATAGCCTTTCCGGGTAAGCTTTTCCCTGAGTTCCTGATAGTTTTCAATAATACCGTTGTGTACGCCTACCACATTACCGTCATCGGAAACATGGGGATGGGCATTACACTCGGAGGGCTCACCGTGGGTAGCCCAACGGGTATGACCGATACCACAGGTACCTGTCAGAGCCTCCCCATTATTGGTTTTCTCCTGCAGTACCCGAAGCCGTCCCTTGGCCTTCACTACCTTGATATCTTCCTCTCCGTTCCGCACAGCCAGACCGGCAGAATCATAACCTCTGTATTCCAGTTTTGACAAGCCATCCAGCAAAATGCCTGCTGCCTGCTGTTCACCTGTAAAACCAACTATTCCACACATAATACTATTCTCCTTAATAAGTTCATTACACTCCGTAATCCGTTATATCATAGCACACATAGGCCTGTATTGCCATTCTTTTTAAAAAAAGGATGGCGGCTGTGACACCGTCATCCTTTGTGTTTTAATATATTGTCAAATGATAATTGGCTGTAGAAGCCTTTTTCTGAAGGCTCTTGCTGATACTCTTTACGGTATCTGAAGGCTCATAGTCCTCTTCGTCAAAAAGGAACTCGTGAACGCCTGCGGCCATATCCTCCAGTGTCACCGGTACCTCATACCAGGCTCCGCTAACCTTTCCGCCGTAGAACACCTTGGGATATGCCGTCATATCCTCGATGGTATAGGAGGAGAGATCCTGCAGAAGCGCTACCAGATCGTCTGTCTGGAAATTGGTGCTGATCTCATCCAGCATCTGTTCTGCCAGCTTGATACGGGACACTACATCCAGATCCTTTGCCTTGGCAAAAAGCTTAAAGAGAATAGTTCTCTGGCGCTCGGTACGCTTGTAATCCGCACCTACTGTATGACGGATACGGGAATAGGCAACTGCCTGGGTACCGTCCAGATCATATGTACCTGCAGAGGTAATATGGGCGGAAGAGGTTCCACGAATGCTGTTCACCTGATCAATAAGACTATTGATCTGCTCTGCTTCGGCATCATCAATATCCTGCTCCACACCGCCCACTTCATCAACGAGGTCACCTACGTTAATAAAGTTTACGGTCACATAGTTCTCCAGGGAGAGATCCAGGTTGGTATTCAGCATATCAATAGCCAGATCCGGTCCTCCATAGGAATGGGCGTGAGCAGCCTTGTTAAAATCATGCCCCTCGATCTTCATCATACAGTCACGATAGATACTGGTGATGCGCACCGTTTTCTCATCGTGGTTAACATGAACGATCATCATGGAGTCAGACCGGGTACCCTTGCCCAGATTGTTTTCCCGGGAATCCACACCGAAGATCACAAAATCCTGGGAACCCTCCAGCGTCTCGGTAGCACTGCTGTACTGAGCGAGAACGGATTCTACATCCGCCGAGGAGGAAGCTTCACTCTCCTCCACACTGCTCTCTGCTGTCTCTGCAGAGGCTGTCTGACTCTGTCCGGACGAGGTATCCTGCACATTTTCCCAGGTCAGGAAAACCACCACACCGGCCACTGCCAGCACCAGTACCAGTAAAACTGCCACCATTGCAGGCAGATTATTCTTTTTCTTATTCAATAGTTTCACTCCTTATCATACTGTCCGTAATAACTGCCGTAGTATTTACCGTAATAATTATTCTTCTTCATATCTACCTTGTTCAGCACGGCACCGATGATCTTTACACCGGCCATTTCCAGCTGTTTTTTCACAGATACTAAAAGCTTGCGGCTGGCCATGCCCTGAGCTACTACCATAAGAGCCGCATCACACTGCTGTCCGATAATGGCTGCATCAATAGCTGCGGTAATAGGTGCGCAATCCACCAGCACATAATCAAAATTCTCCCGGGCAAACTTCATCAGTTTGGAAAAGTATTCCTTCTCCAGAAGCTCTGTGGGATTGGGTACCGAAGGTCCTGCAAAAACCATAAACAGGTTCGGTACATTGGTAGAACAGAAAATCTTGTCAATATTCTGCTGTCCTGCCAGATAATTGGACAAACCGTAAATCTTTTCGGGGCCTGCTGCCTGCGCCTTTAAACGACCGATCAGCAGGGATTTACGCATATCTGTATCGATAACCAGCACGCGCTTGTCCGATTCTGCCATAGAACGGGCCAGATCCATAACAACGGTACTCTTTCCCTCATCCGGCAGGGCACTGGTCAGCAAAATCGTTTTGACATCATCACCGCAAAACTGAATATTGGTACGCAGGGTTCGCAGGGACTCTGTCAGGGTATTGCTATGTCTTTTTAATGATGTAAGCTGTACAGTATTCATCGATAAACTTCCCTCTTTTATTTATTCTTTCCGGATTTTTTCTTCCGCTTTCTGCTCTTCTGGGTCTTGTTGGTCTCACTGTCCTCCAAAGGCAGGGAACCCAGAACGTTCAGGCCGATCTTCTTCTCCATATCCTCCGGTGTCATTACACTATCATTGGTGATGGCACTGAAACAGATAATGAAACAGATGATCACAAAGCCCAGCATACCACCGATAGCCGTTGTACGGGCAGTTCTGGGGCTGACAGCCTCTCCATCCGTATAGCCGTTCTGAATAATGTTCGGCGGATCCTGATCCATCTTCTCCGCAATATACTCTGCAGAAACCTCAGCAATCTTGTCCGCGATCTGCTTAGCGCCCTTGGGGCTGGGATCCGTCACTGTGATCCGCAGAATACGGGAATTGGTAGGATTCTCCAGAGAAACCCTGTTACTCAGGCTTTCTGCTGTCTCATCCAGGTTCAGTTCATCAATAACCTTATCCAATACCGGTCGGCTCAGCACGACCTCCACATAGTCGTTGGTAAGGTTAGTACCCAGCTGCAGATCCGTAAGACTGGTAATAGATGTACTTTTGGACAAAACGTACAGTGCCGAACTGGACTGATACTGGGGCACAGCCAGAAGCTTGCAATAGCCAAAAGCAAGTCCGGCAAACAATACCGTGATTGCGATAACCAGTTTCCAATGGTACAGGATAGCTGCTGCCAGTTCCAGCAGATCGATCTCCTCAATGTCCTGATTTTCTTTTTTCATATTTGGTCTCCAGTAATTTTTATTTATCCAAAATATGCAAAGCATTGGTATACAATATCTGCTCTACATATGCTGAATCGTATTTCTTTTCCAAATGCGTGCGACATTTGCCCAGGTGATTGGCCCTTTTCCCACAGTCATGGGCATCACTGGCCACAAAATCCACCAGGCCCTCATCCAGGAGCCGATGACAGAACTTTTTAAGTCCCCAGCCATACTTGCCCAGAATACTGTCGGCATTTACCTGCAAAAGGGCTCCCATCTCTGAAAGCTCCTCCACCAGGGAAATATCCTTTGTCAGACACTGGTACCTTTCCAGATGAGCTATAATGGGAATATACCCCTGCTGTATCAGCTCCTGGGTATATTGGCGTATCATCTGGTATTCGCCAAGAGTCTTATATTCCGTGAGCACATACCTGGTAAAATTCATGGTATTGCACCGCCCGGACTTCAGATAGTCAAAAATCGCCTCGTTTACATGGTACTCACATCCCAGATACATCCGAACGGGAATATCATGGGTCTGCTTCTTCAGCAGCAAAAAATGTTTTAAGATCCGCTCCCCCGGGTAAGCAAACATACCCTTGCGATAATGGGGAGTCAGTATAATATCCGTAATCCCCTGCCCGGCCGCTTCCTGCAGCATTCTGATGGACTCCTCCAGAGTCTCCGGGCCATCATCCACACCATACAGAAGGTGAGAATGTATATCAATCATCCCCTGCATACTACCTCGTATCACACTACGTAACAACACAACTAAAAAGAGTTCATTCCTATACGCACCCTTGCATAAAAAATGTGACTCTTTTCTTCGTATACTATATAAGTTTATCCGGAAAATATTATATATCCTTATTATGAAATCATCAACAAAAAATCCTATTTTTTTACTGTATTTTTTTTAATAATTTACAACAATCACTATACATACAGGAAATCTCTTGGGTAAAATGTCAGCTTTCCCCCATAAGCCTGGCCTGTACAGGAGCAGGTACCCGGATCAGATCCCATGCCCAAAAGAGGCTGTACACGTAGGAGATGCCGAAAATCTGGCCTATGGCCTTGGGCCCTTTGTAGGTAGGCGGTATGCGAACCGGCAATGCATCGCCGGCGTCCCCCTCCACGACAAACTCCGTCCCGTCCAGCACTTTGTGAAAAGCCAGTATCACCGAACTTTTCGCCAGGGTCTTGCTGCCCTCCTTCCGAGTCACCAGCAGCTCTCCGGTATAGCTGCCCCGCTTTCCCCGCTTGACAATATAGGAAAAGGGCAGGCCGGAGGCAGTATAAAAGGGATGCCCCTGATAAGCAAGCACCGTCTGCCAAAGCGCCTCCTCTGGATCATCCTCCCGAGCCATCCGCCGATACAGCTCATCCAGCGCATGGCGGCGACTCTCTTCGTCACATGCGGCGCCTTCGGTCAACGTTTTCTCCCTTTGTTCCACATCCATTCCGCTATTCCCCCTTTATCCCCCTTTGGACAATATTTTGCCCGGCAAAAATTCTATCTGCGTTCCATACCTCAGACAGAACGTAAACGGAACTAACGCAGCACAGGCTTTTGGTACAATACTCCATGGATAGAAAGTTATCCAAATTAGATGTTAGGCCTTTGCAGCGTCGTTTCTCTTTGCCCTGATTTCGGTTCATTATTGACCCTGCGACGTTTGTGGAGACATAACATATTTCTTCTTCCTTTTTTTTGATAAGCAACAGGAGCCCGTGGCTGCATACCATGGACTCCTGTTGTGATTTCCGCCTGTTTTTAATGGAGCCAATGGGGATCGAACCCATGACCTCCCGCGTGTGAAGCGGACGCTCATCCCGGCTGAGCTATGACTCCGTACACGGGATAGTGTATCACTCTCCACGGAAAAAGCAATAGATTTGGGAGAAAAAGTTGAACAAAAATAAGATTATTGAATAATCTGGGTTCCATGTCCCCAGCAGCTCCGCCGCACCGTAATATTCATTGTACTTTTTATTCACTTATAAATTTCTCTTTGCTCTCACCATTTTTCTAACGATATTCCAAAGCTGTTTTTGTTCCTCAAATCCAGAAAGTAAAATTGCACCCAGAAAAGCAATAACAATCTCACACAAAATTCCACCTACAATAAAATAGATGATTGGACTTAGCCCTAAGAGAATCTGTACGATAGTCGAACATGCAACATACAGTATTATCGTTATTAAAGCA
>CAZUBP010000075.1:0-7756 GCA_964618605.1 uncultured Lachnospiraceae bacterium
GGTAACATCCTCCAGGGCTGTCTGGGAAACGTATACGGTATCTTCCGTTGCTGTATCCTCTGCATTGTTGTTATGCAGCTTCAGTGCTGCAAAAATTCCTGCCAGCAGGACCAGTACAACGCCGATAACCAGGATCTGTTTTTTCTGTGCTTCTGTCATTTAGCGTCTCCTCCTCTTCATCCAGATCAGTACGCCGAGAACAACCAGGATCAGGGGTACCAGGATAACAAAGCTGATGCTGAGAGCGATCTGTGTGGAAGCGGCTACTGTCAGTGTAGATACGGTGTACTCTTTTACCGGAATAACTACGGAAGCAGATTCCTCAGAATCATCGCTACTGGTCAGCTGTCCCAGAGTGGAGGCAAACAGCGTAGAGTTGTTGCTGCTGACCATCTGGTCTGCACTGTCGGTAAACATCATGGTAGAGGTATATACCACCATATTAGATACGGTCTCATCGTCAATAGTTTTCTGGGCCACTACACCAAGAGCGAAGCTACCCTGCTGGTCTCCATCCTCATACTCATAGCTGGTGGCATTCTGCACATCTGTCTTAAGGACAGCGTTGTCAGAGGTGGTCATCAGGGTTGTATAGGTGATATCGTCGGTATCCTCCGGTACGATCATGCCCTCTGCATAGGGAGCAAAGATATAGTTCTGGGAGGTTCCGGAAGTAAACAGGCTGCTGGATACATCCGGCAACAGATAGAAGGGACTCTGATAATACATGGAAGTATCACTTTCAGCGATCATACCTTTTTCCACGGTAACACCGTAAGCGGAAAGAATGCTGTTAAAGTTGGTCAGTTCCTCTGTCACTTCACTGTTGGTCAGTACCAGCAGATTACCGCCGTTGTTCAGGTAAGCAATGACCTTATTGGCATCATCCTCAGAGAAATCGGAGGTAGGTGCATTGATGATCAGACACTGAGCATCCTCCGGTACCTCATCATCATCCATGAGATTCAGAGATTCTGAAGAAAGGTTTGCTTTCTCAATAGCTGTACTGAAGTTTCCGCTGAGCAGGGTCTCTCCATGTCCCTGTACCTGATAGATCTTGGGCATAGTGTCGCTGGTTACATACTGGAGGGCGCTGGTGATCTGTCCCTCACCGTCATAACCGGTAACGGTAGAAGAATAGGTAGTGTAATCAAAATCTGTTTCAAAAAGATCACTGTAGTCAACTACCTTGGAATGATCTCCGCATACCACGATCAGACTGCCGGAAGAAACGGAGCTGTCGGTGTACTGCTGATAGAAGGTAGGTGACTGGGCCGGATCCTTGTACTCCACCGTAATGTGGTCGGAAATACTTTCATAATTCTCCAGCGTTGTGGAAATCGTAGAATCCAGAGAGCCTTCGCTGGCCAGTACATAGATGGTAACATCCTTATCCAGGGTCTTTACATAGTCCTTGGTGTCCTGAGTCAGAGAATAGATCTTGGATGAAGTCAGATCGATGGAGGTAACAGAGCTGGGCAGCTCAGCCACGATCAGATTCAGCAGGATCACAGCCACAATACCGATGGCAATAAAGCCGGTATTGAACACGCTGGTGGACAGCTTTTTGCTGGTCATCTGCCAACGACGTTTCTGAATAGACTGGGTCGTCAGGAAGATAAACAGCAGGATCAGGGAAAGATAATATACAATACCGCTGACAGAAAGGCAGCCGTCAAAGAAACCATCCAGTGTGGTTCTCAGATCGTAGCAGCCCAGGATCTTGGTAATAATATTTCCGGAAGAGGAGATCAGATCCGTAATACCGGACATCATATAGCCCACAAACAGGGCACCAAAGGTGAGTACAGCGGAAATGATCTGGCTCTCTGTCAGAGAGGATACGAAAAGTCCCACTGCGATACAGGTCATACCGTAAAGGGCAAAGCCCAGAACGGCGATCAGGTTCTGCTTTGTAGGCGCATCACCCAGCGTATCCAGAAACAGTGCCATAACGGTCATGATCACGATCACGATGGCATGAATAGCTGCCATGGCCAGATACTTTGCAGTTACGATCTTTCCTACAGATATAGGCGCCGTCAGGATCATCTGATCCGTCTTGGTTCTTCTGTCCTCAGCCAGTGAACGCATGGTCAGCACTGACACGGGGATCAGGAAAATAAAGGAAACGCCGCTGATGGAATAGTAGATCTGGGGCGCACCGTAGCTCAGGTTGTTAGCTACATAGTACAGGCTGAATACCGCCATAACCACGGCAATATATACCCAGCCGGTAATGGTCTGGAAATAAGAACGAAATTCTCTTTTAAAAATGGCCATCATAATGCAATCTCCTCCTTCACTTCCTTAATTTCTGTCAGTTCCAGGAAGATATCCTCCAGAGTACGTCCCGCACTCTGCATTTCCAGAAGGGTCAGTCCGGATTCTGCGATCTTTTTAAAGACAGCCTTACGAATATCCTTACCCTCCTCTGCATCCACCAGAATGCAGTTGGTCATATTGTCATTTTCCTCAACAGTAACATTGGTAACACCAGGTACCTCATACAGTACACTGACAAAGGCATCGGGATTCTCATCGGTAAGCAGACGGATGGTCTGGCTCTTCTGTACCTGCTGCAGCAGATTTTCTGTTGTATCTGAGGCCACCAGCTTGCCCTGAGAAATAATAAAGATATAGTCACAGACCTCCCGCACCTCAGACAGGATATGGGAGCTGAGAATAACCGTATGTTTCTCTCCCAGACGGCGGATCAGATCACGGATCTCAATGATCTGCTTGGGATCCAGACCTACTGTGGGCTCATCCAGGATAATGATCTCCGGGTAACCCAGTACAGCCTGAGCTAATCCTACACGCTGACGATAACCCTTGGACAGGTTGCGGATCAGACGATTTTCCATCTCCGTAATGTGGGTCAGCTCCATAGCCTCCTCCACATAGCGGATACGGTTCTCCTTCTCCACCTTTTTCAGCTCTGCGGCAAACAGCAGATACTCCCACACGGTCATATCCTCGTATACCGGGGGGATCTCCGGCAGGTAGCCGATACATTTTCTGGCTTTCTCCGGTTCCTTAAAAATATCATATCCATTGATTCTTACTTCACCGGAGGTTGCTCCGATATAGCCTGTAAGAATATTCATCGTCGTGGATTTACCTGCACCGTTAGGGCCCAAGAAACCGTAAATTTTTCCCGGCTCCACGGTAAGTGAAAGGTCATCTACCGCTTTGTGATTGCCGTAGGTTTTGACCAGATGCTCGATCTCTATCACTTTTTATCTCCTCCTTTTTCGTGTCCCACGGGACACTCTTTATTACGCTCTATCCTACTCTATAGAGTAATTGTGTTAAAACCCGGACTATATTGTGAATTTCCTGTGTCCATCTGACATAAAAAAGCGCCATTTCACAACTTTCTCGGCTGTGAAATGGCGCTTCCTATCTTTTATCTGCCCTGCATGGCCTTCCTATCAGAAATCAGGCTCCAGCAGGCCATAGGTTCCGTCGGAACGTTTATACACCACATTGATCTCCCCGGACTGGGCGTTAACAAAGGCGAAAAACTGATGATCCGTCATCTCCATATCCAGGCAGGCATCCTCGGGATACATAGGCTTTACATCAAAGCGTTTGTTTCTGGTGATGCGGATCTCGTCCTCCTCACCTTCCTCTTCCTCCAGAAAATCCGGCTGGAACATGCTGTTCTGATACTGATCAATGAGTTTCTTTCTGTGCTTTTTCAGCTGACGCTCCAATACTTCCTCTGCCAGGTCGATGGAAACGTACATGTTGGAGCTTGACTGCTCCGTACGTATAACAGAGCCTTTAACAGGTATGGTTACTTCAATGATCTGACGACTCTTCTCCACTCGCATGGTGACATCCGCCTGCACATCCTCCTGGAAATATCTGTCCAGCTTGTTCAGGCTCTCCACAACAGCGTCTCTGAGCCCCTCTGTGATTTCCAGTTTTTTTCCTGTGATACGATACTTCATGAAACCTTACCTCCTTATTCCCATATCTTATAGTTAGCCGTCAAAGCCCTTTCGGCCATAGACTGCAGACTATCTAAGGTAAATGCCTCGCTGCTCTCCTGATGTACACTGTGGGAAGCAGCTAATTCCTCGGTGTAATCCTCCAATCGATATACGGTATAGATATTATCCTCATAATTGTAATGGGTAACCAGGGGGATCAACTGGCTTTCCTGTATGGATAAGCCTCCTGTCTCCCCATCTATGGCAATTTTTATATCTGCCATGCCTCCCAGCAGACACCGGGGCTCCTTCTGTGCGGAAATAAAATTCCCCAGAGAATAGTACACCAGCATCTGTTTTCCGGAATCATTCTGGAGTGTTTCGTACCCCTGAAGTACATGGGGATGGGAGCAGAAGGTGATATCCACACCTTCCTCCAGAAACATTTTCAGCAGGCTGATCTGTTCCGCGCTGGGCTCGGTGGCATATTCCTCACCGGTGTGCAGATACACCATGACCAGATCCGCCGTAGCCCTGGCCTGCTGTATATCCGCCCGCATTTTCACTTCATTGGCATAATCCACCATGCCCGTGGGGATCTCATCCTGCTTATTTCCGTTGATCAGACAGGTATAATTCAGCAGCGCTATGGTAATTCCCTTTATCTCTACGGTCTGCACCGTTTTTGCCGTCTCCTGATCCTTGTGAATACCCAGAAGCGTAACCTCCGGATGGCTGGTTTCCCAGTAATCCACGGACTGGAGGATTCCCTCGGTGCCCTTGTCATACACATGGTTGGTAGCCATTGCCACCACGGAAAATCCGGCATTCACCAGAGCATCTCCGATCTCTGTGGGGGCGCCAAAGGCGGGATAACCGGATACATCCTCGTGGTTCTCCACAAAGACACATTCCTCATTGACCATAGCCAGATCGGCTGCCTGGATATCCTCCCGGATATTGTCGTAGAGGCTGTCGTAATTCCATACCTCCTGAGAGGTATCCGCCGAAGAATAGATCTTTTCATGTACCATATTATCACCAACAGCCACAATATGTAAGACCTCATCTGTATCTGTTTCCGCTGTTGTCTCCTCCTCTGGGCTGCTGCCCTCCGAAGCAGGCACCAGAGAAGCCGCCGGGGAACCGCCCATGCCGTAGGACTGTTTATTTCCCCTGATCAGAGCTTTCAAGGCAAGGATCCCTAAGATCAGTACCAGTACGCCTACTATCCCCAGACCGATCCTTTTTCGCAGCCGCCGCACTTCCTGTATTCTTTTTTTCTTATGTTCCTTTCTTCGCTGAAGAAGGTCTTTTCTCTCTTCCATGGGATGCTCTCCCCTTCACTATTGTTTTTCGCAAAAAGCCAGCACTTCTTCAAAGGGAAGGGATCCGCCAAAGAGATCCAGTGCACTGCCTATAGTTACATCTACCCGATTTTGCCCTTCTTTTTTCAGTGATGCCAGATCGGCAAAGCTTCCCACGCCGCCGGCATAGGTGGACCGGATCTTTGTTTCCTCCGCCAGAAGCCGTACCACCGGCACCTCAATGCCTGCGCTTTTCCCTTCCACATCCACAGCATGCACCAGAAATTCACTGCAATACCGGGACAGCCGGGCCATGGTATCCTGATTCAGGGGAACCTGGGTAAATTTCTGCCAGCGATCCGTAACGATATAGTACGCATCCCCCTGACGGCGGCAGCTGAGATCCAAAACCAGATGCTCCGGGCCTATAGCCTGGGTAAGCCGCTCCAAATTATCCCAGTAAATCTGTCCATCCTTAAATACATAGGAGGTAACGATCACCTTTGCCGCTCCTGCCAGAAGAAACTCCTCTGCATTCTCTGCGGTAATGCCGCCACCTATCTGCATGCCCTGGGGCCATGCCTGAAGGGCCGATATAGCCTGGGCCTTTGTAGCCTCATAATAGGGAGAGGTAACCGGATTTAACAGGATGATATGGCCGCCCCTCAGCCCCCGGTCTCTGTACAGACCGGCGAACCAGGCACCATCCTTCTCTGATACAAAGTTTTCCGCCGCCTGATCTCCCTGATCCCTCAGGCTGCCGCCAATGATCTGCTTTATTTTTCCGTTATGTATATCAATACAAGGGCGAAATCGCATGGTATAGCCCTGCCTTTCTCCATATGGTCATGTTCATCATTATAGCAAAAATTCCCGGATAATCACTTATCCGGGAATCCTGTTTCATCATTTCGTTGTATCTGTGGCATCATCTGTCAGATCCTTTACTCCCTGACCGATATCCTGAATGCCGGAGCCAACGGTATCTCCCACATCGTCCACAACACTGCCCACCGTATCTGCACCATTGTCATTTTTGTCCACGCCAGTGGTGTCCGGTGTTGTTGTATTTTCCTGCTGTGTAGTGGTATTTTGCTGTGAAGAGGAACTTTTCTGTGTACTGCTGCTGTCCATCTGGTTGCCGCAACCTGTTCCCAGGCAAAGCACCAGAGTCAGCACACACATCATCAGATACATTTTCCCATGTTTCATAGCCACATCTCCTTTTCTTTATAAAGTATCATAAAATCCCCAAAGGCTTTCCTTCGCCGGATTTTATGTACCCTATACTGTCCTTATGTACAGAGAAAAGAAGAGGTTTCTACATATCTACTATGCGCAGATTGTGTATTTCTTATTCTTTTTTATTTATTTTTCGGCTGCGATAACATCCTGCATATCGTAATAGCCCGGTTTCTTTCCTGCCAGGAACTTACCTGCCTGGATAGCGCCCTTGCCGAAAACGGCCTTGGAGTAGGCGGTATGCTTAAAGGTAATCACCTCGTCTGTACCGGCGAAGATCACCTCATGCTCACCTACGATATTGCCACCTCTCACAGCGCTGACACCGATTTCCTTGTCGTCACGCTGCTGTCTTACCTGGCTTCTGTCATATACCATATGGTATTCGTTGCCGAGAGCTTCGTTCATACTGTCTGCCAGAGCCAGGGCTGTACCGCTGGGTGCATCCAATTTCAGGCGGTGATGCTTTTCCACCACTTCCATATCAAAGCCTGCGGGAGCCAGTACCTTAGCTGCATCCTTTAACAGGGACAGCAGGGTGTTGATACCCAGAGACATATTGGCGGATTTCAGAACAGCTACCTCTTTGCTGGCTTCACGAACCTTATCCAGCTGCTCTGCCGTAAGACCGGTGGTGCAAAGTACTACCGGGATCTTCCGCTGTACGCAATAATCCAGCAGTGTATCCACTGCCTTGGCAGCGGCGAAATCGATCACCGCATCTGCCTCCACGTCACAATCCCAGATATTGGTAAATACGGGATAGCCGTTGTCACGATTATCTACAATATCAATACCGGCTACGATCTCTGCCTGGGGATCTGCTGCTACCAGTCCGGAGATCACCTGGCCCATATGGCCGTTGCAGCCATGCATAATTAATTTTGTCATCTTTTGCTTCTCCCTATGCCAGTGTAATACCGAAATCCTTCATAGCCTTTGCCAGCTGCTGCTGATGTGCCTCCTCCATAGTGGTCAGGGGTGCACGCAGGGGGCCAACCTCTTTGCCCATAAGGTTCAGCGCTGCCTTTACAGGAATGGGATTTACTTCGCAGAACAGAGCATCGATCAGGGGAAGAGCATCCAGCTGGATCTTCAGAGCGCCCTGGGTATCTCCCTCCAGATACTTCATAACCATATCGTGGGTCTGCTTCGGTGCTACATTGGACAGAACGGAGATAACGCCGATGCCGCCCAGAGACAGCAGGGGAATAACCTGATCGTCGTTTCCGGAATAGATATCCATGCTGTCACCGGCCAGAG
>CAZUBP010000076.1:0-7691 GCA_964618605.1 uncultured Lachnospiraceae bacterium
AATGGCGTACATCATTGCCCTGAACCCCAACCTGTTGACCAGCTTTGGCGCAGAAGGCGGAACGGAACTGTGGAATGCGGTATTCCTGGCAACCTGCCTGGCTTCCGCCGTAGGTACCATCGTTATGGCATTTCTGGCTAACAAGCCCTTTGCCATGGCTCCCGGCATGGGTCTGAACAGCTTTTACGCTGTAGTTGTAGCTAATATCGTTTCCCTTACCGGTATGAGCTATGTGGCTTCCTTCCAGGCAGCCCTTTGCATCGTTCTGGTTGAAGGTATCGTTTTCCTGATCTTATCTATATTAAATATCCGGGATAAGATCGTAGATGCTATTCCCCTGGGCGTTCGTCTGGGTATTGCTCCGGCCATCGGCCTTATGCTGCTGAATATCGGTCTGGGCTCCAACGTAGGTATCTATTCTGAGACCGGCGGCCCCTTCTATGTTATGCGGGACTTCTTCGGTTCCCTGACCCCCAGCCTGGCACAGTCCAATATGGGCGGTGGTTATACAGAGATGGTACTTACCGTTGTTACCATGTTTGTGGGCTTGTTTGTCATCATTATTCTGGCACAGAAGGGCTTTAGAGCAGCCGTACTTCTGGGTATGCTGGCAGCCTGTATCGTATATTGGGCAGGCGAGCTGATCTTCCTGGGATCCAATCCCTTTGCTTCCCTGGCAACAGCATCCTTTATCCCGGCCTTCGGCGATCTGGCTTCCACCACACTGTTCAAGTTTAATTTCAGCGGTTTTGTTCAGATCGGTTGGTTTACCGCCGTTACCCTGATCATCACCTTCTGTATTATTGATATGTTCGATACCATCGGTACACTGGTAGGTACAGCCTCCCGTGCCGGTATGGTTGATGAAGAGGGCAACATGCCCCAGATGAAAGAGGCACTGCTCAGTGATGCTGTAGGTACAGTTACCGGTGCTATTACCGGTACCTCCACCGTTACTACCTTTGTAGAGTCTGCTTCCGGTGTCGCTGCAGGCGGCCGTACCGGTCTGACAGCTCTGACCACAGGTCTGCTGTTTTTGGCCAGCATCTTCCTTGCTCCCATCGCAGCCATCATTCCCGCAGCCGCTACTTCCTCTGCCCTGATCTATGTAGGTATCCTGATGCTCAGCGGTTTGAAGAAGATCGATTTCGACGATGTGAGCCAGCTGGTTCCCGTAGCCCTGATGCTCATTGCCATGCCTATTTCCGGTTCCATCGGACACGGCATCGGCCTTGGCCTGATTTCCTACACCGTTATCAAGGTGTTCACCGGAAAAGCAAAGGAAGTATCCGTACTGACCTATGTGATTTCCGCTATTTTCCTGGTTAAATTCTTCCTGGTAGTCTAAGAGAAGAAAAGACTTTGGCACTGTGCGAGATAACATTATCTTGCACAGTGCCTTTTTTTTCGTTAAAATTGCTCTGTTTTAAGCTATTTTTATGTTTGTGTTTCCCATAGAAACGTGCTATCTTTTAAAGGTAAAAGAATATCTACAGGTAATACAGGAGAGACCCCATGGAAAATGTTTCTGTTTTTTCCTCCCTGGAGGAATTAAAAAAAGAGCTGGCAAGAATTGACGGAGAGATGGCAAAGCTGGAAGCTACGGAGCCGGCCAATGAATCCAGTGGAGAACACAGGCAGTGGGAAGAGGCCTGCGAAAAGCTGGCGGTGCAGTCGGAGACAGTGATGACCTGGATCGACCGCAAAATGTCAGAAGGCCTGTAGGCGTGAGAGGAGAAGAAGATTATTATGAGTATGTATGTTACCTGCCTGGATCTCGAGGGCGTGCTGGTACCGGAAATCTGGATCGCTTTTGCTGAGGCCAGTGGTATTCCGGAGCTGAAGAAAACTACCCGGGATGAGCCGGATTACGATAAATTGATGCAGTACCGTCTGTCCATTTTGAAGGAGCACGGTCTGGGTCTGAAGGAGATCCAGAAAACCATAGAGACGATCGATCCCATGCCGGGGGCAAAGGAGTTTTTGGATGAGCTTCGTTCTCTGTGCCAGGTTATTATCCTTAGTGATACCTTTGAGCAGTTTGCCAGTCCCCTGATGAAAAAGCTGGGGATGCCTACTATTTTCTGCAATACCCTGGAAGTAGCACCGGACGGAGAGATCACCGGATACAAGATGCGTGTGGAGCAGACCAAGCTGACATCTGTTCGTGCCCTCCAGTCTATGGGCTTTGAGACCATAGCCAGCGGTGACAGCTTTAACGATCTGGGGATGATCCAGGCCAGCAAGGCAGGATTCCTGTTCAGAAGCACGGAGTCTATTAAGAAGGATTACCCGAATCTGCCTGCTTATGAAGAATACGGAGATCTCCTGGCTGCTATTAAAAAGGCTATGGAGTAAGTATGCATTGGTGAAAAGACGCTTTTCAAAGTGGGTTTTCACCATTCTTTAAGTTGCCTCGCAGCCGGGGAAGCTGCCGACGACAGCCCTGATACAGGGTAAACACAGGAATTCGAGGAAGAGAGAATGAAAATTATTATTGCCGGAGACGGAAAGGTAGGGCATACCCTTACCCATCTTTTATCAGATGAGGGCTATGACCTGACCCTGATCGATGCCAAGCAGAGTGTACTGGAGAATACCCAGGAGCAGTATGATGTTATGATCGTTCATGGCAACTGTGCCACTATGGAGGTGTTAAAGCAGGCAGGTGTGGAGGATGCCAATCTGCTGATCGCAGCTTCCAGTGCAGACGAGATCAATCTGCTGTGCTGTATGACTGCCCACTATCTGAATCCCAATTTGCATACCATAGCCCGTATTCGCAATCCGGAGTACAGTGATCAGATCTATGCTATGAGAAAGGCTTTCGCCCTGTCCATGCTGGTAAATCCGGAAAAACAGGCGGCAGAAGAGATAGAAAGGATGCTGAAATATCCCGTGTCTCTGAAGCGAGAGACCTTCCCCAGAGGAAGAATGGAGATCATTGAGCTGAAAATAGAGGCAAACAGCAAGCTGAAGGACATCAGTCTGACGGCTCTGTATTCTGTTGTGAAGTGCCGGATCCTGGTATGCAGCGTTATCCGTGGAGGAGAGCTGATCGCTCCCGCCGGTGATTTCGTTCTCCGGGAAGGGGACTGCATCTACGTTACGGCCCCCACAGATGATATGGCTATCCTGTTGAAAAATCTGGGCATCATTACCCATAAGATAAAAAATGTTATGATCTGCGGCGGTGGCCGGGTCAGCTATTATCTGGCCAGTCGCCTCCTGCGCACCGGCATTCAGGTGCATATTATTGAGACGAACAGAGAGCGGTGTGAGGATCTGTCCAAAAATCTTCCCAGGGCGGATATTATCCATGGGGATGCTACGGACAGAGATCTTCTGGACACAGAGGGCCTGGCCAGATGCGACGCCCTTGTTACCATGACCGGTATGGACGAGATAAATATGGTAGTGTCCATGTATGGCTATAAGTGCGGCGTGGATCAGGTGATCACCAAGCTCAGTCACGAGGGCAACAGCAATCTGCTGGACACCCTGTCTCTGGGGGGGATTATCTGTCCAAAGGAGCTTTGCAGCAACACCATCGTACAGTATGTACACGCCCTGGACAACCAGACCGGTACAGCTCAGGCAGTACACACCTTTGCCGGAGGCAGGGCCAAGGCGATGGAATTTATTGTGGATGAACAGACAAGGTATTGTGGGATACCTTTGAAGGATCTGAAGATCCGGAAGAATATTCTGGTGGTAGGTATCAAGCATGGCCTTCGCACGGAAGTTCCCAATGGTGAATCCATGTATGAGAAAGGAGATATTCTGGTTATCGTTTCCGGCGAAAAGGAAATTGTGCGTCTGAACGATATCTTTGAATAGGCTTGCAGATATGAATTACAGAATGATCGGACGGTTTATGTCCAGAATTCTTTTGCTGGAGGCTGTCTTTATGCTTCCCTCCCTTTTCCTCTGTCTCTATGACGGGGATTACAATACAGGAATGGCTTTTCTGGCAAGCATAGCTATTGCTGCGGTGCTGGGCGGTTTACTGACACTTTTCGGAAAAAAGGCGGATATTCATTTTCAGGCCAGAGAAGGACTGGTGTGTGTAGGCCTGATTTGGATCGTAATGGGTGCCGTGGGCTGTCTGCCCTTTTACCTTTCCGGGGAAATCCCCAGCTATATTGACGCTCTTTTTGAGATCGTTTCCGGTTTTACCACCACCGGTGCCTCCATACTCCCGGAGGTGGAGAGTCATACACGGGGATTTCTGTATTGGAGAAGCTTCAGCCACTGGCTGGGGGGCATGGGTGTTCTGGTGTTTTTGATGGCCATTATCCGTGGCGGACAGAAACGCCAGGGCTTTATGATGCATATTCTTCGGGCGGAGAGCCCGGGCCCCAATGTGGGTAAGCTGGTACCCAAGATGCGGGAGACTGCCCGTATTTTGTATATTATCTATATTTTACTTACGGTTTTGGACGTAGTGTTTTTGCTGGCAGGGGGAATGCCCCTCTTTGATTCCCTGTGTACTGCCTTCGGTACCGCAGGTACCGGTGGATTTGGCATCAAGAACGACAGTATCGGCGGCTACAGTCCCTATCTGCAAAATGTGTGTACGGTGTTTATGCTGCTGTTTGGTGTGAATTTTACCTGCTATTATCTGCTGCTGATCCGGGAAGTGAAGAGTGTACTGAAGGATGAGGAGCTGCGCCTGTACGTGGGCATTGTTGTGGGCAGTATCGTTTTGATCACCTGGAATATTTACGGTATGTACAATTCCCTGGGGGAGACGGTACGCCATGCCGCTTTTCAGGTAGCCAGTATCGTAACCACCACCGGCTTTGCCACCACGGATTTTGACCTGTGGCCCACCTTTTCCAAGGCTATACTGGTAACCCTGATGTTCTGCGGAGCCTGCGCCGGCAGTACCGGCGGCGGTATCAAGGTGAGCCGTGTATTGCTGTTGGGAAAGATACTTCGTCGAAATATCCGTCAGGTTATCCATCCCCGAAAGGTCATGGTGATCTGCAACAACAACCAGCCGGTGGACGAGCGTATTCTGGACAATACCAATGCCTACCTGGCAGCCTATGTGATCATTGTTGCCCTGAGCTTTCTGCTGGTGTCTCTGGACGGCTTTTCCCTGACCACCAGCTTTACGGCAGTAGTGGCCTGCTTTAACAATATCGGTCCCGGTTTGGAGATGGTAGGCCCTACCAGCAATTTCGCCATGTTCAGCGTATTGTCCAAGATCATTCTGATCCTGGATATGCTGGCAGGCAGACTGGAAATATTCCCTATTCTTATTTTGTTCACCAGAAGTGCATGGAAGAGAGTATAAAGGAGAGAAATTGTGAAGCGTGTATTATTGGCAAAAGAGGATATCAGTAAAAAAGTAGAGACCCATACTATCGCCGGTTACCGGGTGGGCCCGGGCTTTCCTGCTGTAAACGGTGCCAGTGCCTTCGGCGGGGGCGTGAATTTTACCATTGCTACCCATAAGGGAGTCTCCTGTGAACTGCTGCTGTTTCATCATAGGGAGGAAGAACCCTTTGCCGTTTTGCCTTTCCCGGAATCCTACCGGATCGGCGACTGCTATGCCATGTTTGTGTACGACTTAAATATAGAAGAATTCGAGTATGCCTATCGGATCGGCGGCCCTTACAAGCCGGAAAAAGGACTGATCTTTGACCGGAATAAGGTGCTTCTGGATCCCTACGCCCATGCGGTAACAGGACAGTCTGTGTGGGGAGAACAGCAGACCGGAGCCTATCATGCCCGGGTGGTGGATGTCTCCTTTGACTGGGGCGACCATAACTGTTCCACCCATGAATTATCGGATCTGGTGATCTATGAGCTCCATGTGCGGGGCTTTACCATGGATCCTTCCTCCGGCGTTAAGCACAGAGGTACCTTTAAGGGATTGATGGAGAAGATCCCCTATCTGAAGCATCTGGGCATTAATGCTGTGGAGCTGATGCCTATCTTTGAGTTTGATGAGACCATGAATGCCCGGGAGTACCAGGGAAATCAGCTGCTGGAATGCTGGGGCTACAACACGGTGTGCTTTTTTGCGCCCAATACCAGCTATGCCTCTATGACAGAGCACAATTCCGAGGGTCTGGAATTGAAACAGCTGATCAAGGCCTTCCACGACCATGATATCGACGTGATCCTGGATGTGGTGTTTAACCATACCGCAGAGGGAAACGAGGATGGCCGTATGTTCAGCTACAAGGGCATTGATAATCAGATGTATTATATGCTGACCCCTGACGGCAAATATTTCAATTTCAGCGGCTGCGGCAATACCTTAAACTGCAATCATCCGGTAGTGCGCCGGATGATCATGGAATGTCTCCGCTACTGGACCGTTACCTACAGGGTGGACGGCTTCCGCTTCGATCTGGCCAGCATCCTGGGAAGAGGTGAGGATGGCACACCCTTGCAGAATCCGCCCCTTCTGGAGATGATCGCCAACGATCCTATTTTGAGCAAGGTAAAACTGATCGCAGAGGCCTGGGATGCCGGCGGTATGTACCAGGTAGGCAGTTTTCCTGCCCATAAGCGTTGGGCGGAGTGGAATGGCCGATACAGGGACAGTGTCCGGGGGTATCTGAAGGGTGACCTCTGGGAGGCCTGGAGAGCGGCTTTGAGTATCGGAGGCTCCGCTGACCTTTACGGCATGGTGCCTGACGAGGGAGAGAACTCCTACGTGGCCTACAATTCCTCTGTGAATTTTATTACCTGTCACGATGGCTTTACCCTGTACGATCTCTACAGCTATAATGAAAAGCATAATGAGTGCAACGGCTGGGACAATACCGACGGTGCCAACGATAACCGCAGCTGGAACTGTGGTGTGGAAGGCCCTACAGATGATCCCGAGGTACTGCAGCTGCGGAAACAGATGATCCGCAATGCCTGCGCTGTTCTGATGAGCAGCAGAGGTACCCCCATGTTCCTGGCGGGAGATGAGTTTGGCAATACCCAGAACGGCAACAACAACTGCTACTGTCAGGATAATGAGATGTTCTGGCTGAACTGGGATCTGCTGAAGGAGAACAGGGAGCTTTTTGAATTTTTCCGGTATATGATCCAGTTCCGTAAGAAACACACGGTTATACGGAAACGTTTGCAGGACGCCAAAGGCGGTATGCCCCCTATAGCACCTCACAGTACGGATGGTTCTTTTACGGAAATTCCGGAGAACGCCGGTATGATCGGTGTCTACTTTTCCGGTTATGATGAGGATATGGGCTGTGACGATATGGTATATGTCTGCGTCAACGCCTACTGGGATCACACAGAGATCACCCTGCCGGGTATCCCGGAGGACAAAACCTGGTATCTCTATGTGGATACAGCAGGGGATGACAGGGGAAAATACTGTTACGAGGAAGGGGAAGCTATGCCCGTTCACGGCCGTTTTTCCATGAAGCCCCGTTCCGTGGTCGTTTTTGCTATCCGATAACAGCGAAATAAATTTTTCAAATTTTTCAAAAAACTGTTGACAATTAAAAAAACGGGTAGTATACTGACGAAGTCAGGTCGCAAGACACGGACAACTTCATAAAATATGGGGTCTTAGCTCAGCTGGGAGAGCATCTGCCTTACAAGCAGAGGGTCATAGGTTCGAGCCCTATAGGCCCCATACTTTTGGGAAAAAACATGGCGAGATAGCTCAGTTGGCTAGAGCACACGGT
The DNA here is from genome assembly GCA_964618605.1 of uncultured Lachnospiraceae bacterium. Classification (GTDB taxonomy): domain Bacteria; phylum Bacillota; class Clostridia; order Lachnospirales; family Lachnospiraceae; genus UBA11957. The sequence goes on from CAZUBP010000076.1 coordinate 7,671, forward strand.
TCATACCCGTGGTGTCGAGGG
>CAZUBP010000077.1:0-7671 GCA_964618605.1 uncultured Lachnospiraceae bacterium
CCGTAGTCATATTGGTCTCAAAACTCTCAGACACGCTGTTCATGATCTCAGCATAGTTTGTGAGAAGAGCTGTGGTCTGCATTTTCTTCAGCACACCGGTGATAACCTTCATCTGGTTCTTACCACGCTGGTTATCTCCGCTGGCAAAGGCATGACGCTCACGGGCAAAGGCCAGAGCGGCATCACCGTCCAGAGAGTTGATACCCTCTGTAAAGGTATATGTACGTCCTTCACTCTGGGAGCTGGCGTTGGTTCCTGCGGTAAAGGCCACATCGGAATCCACCTCAATGCCGCCCAGGGCATTGATCACTTCCTTGAAACCGGTAAAGTTTACCTTGAAGTACATATCAATGTCAATATCATACAGATTGCCCAGTGTATCCATGGAAACCTCTGTTCCCCAGATACCTGCATGAGCCAGCTTATCCTTCATCTGTCCCGGTGCAATGGAAAGCTCCACATAGTAGTCACGGGGTGTAGATAACAGAAGGATCTGCTTCGTTGTGGGATTCACAATAGCCAGAATATTAACGTCGCTTCGACCTCTGGTGGTGATCTCACCGGACTGGTCACAGCCGCTTAAGTATAAAACAAAGGGCTGGCTGACAATGTCATCCGCACTGATAGTGGACTCTGCCAGTGTCACCTCTGTCTCACGGTTAACGCTGATCAGTGTTCTCACCTTACTGTTGAAATCGTCATACCCATCCGTATCCTCAAGAACGGAAGCGTAAGCATCATTAATAATGATAGCCCCTACCTCCTGGGCATACAGGCCATCGGCCAGTGAGGTCATATCACTGTATTCCTTCAGTGTCAGGGAGCTGCCCAGGCTGCTCTCCAGCTCGGAAACGGTATAATCCGTATTCTCACGGTCCATATCCCCCAGAATACCGAAGGTATAGTCTGCAGCATCCTCCACGGTCACTGCCTCATCCTCATTTAACACATAAATGTTCATCTGGGCCACTTCTGTACGGCCGTCGCTATCTGTTGTGATCTTCTCAAGAGCCGCATTGGTGTTGGCCAGAATGTAACAGCCATACCCCATAACCAGGCACAACAGTATAGCCAATATCTTACCGAAAATGCCGGATACCAACCATCTCTGGAAAATCAGATTCAATAAAACCAGAATAAGTAAAACCAGTGCCACAATGATCAACCAGTCTGTGGTAAGGTAATTTGAAACAAAGAGAAATCCACAGAAAACCACGGACATGATCAGCTGCAGCAGCACCAAAACAGAACCAATAACTTTAGATATCATTCTACCCAAAACTGTTTTTCCTTTCGTATTTTGTATGTATTTTGCTACTGAAAAAGCATGAGTATCTTATCACTATTTTCCCCTTTTGTAAATCGTCTGGGAAAAATCTTTACATAATTTCATGGGTTTTTGGTCATTCTTTTTTAAATAAATGTGAATTCCCTTTAATTCCGGGGAAAATCATTTGCATTTATTCCCTAAGATGATAAAATGGTGTTGTCTGTGCAATAGCATCTCTACTATTGCCGAATAATTCAAATGAGAGGAGAATGACGATTTTGGATATTGCATTCGCTACATCATCCGACAGACCGTCAAGAAAATCTGCTGCCACCGATTCCACCCAGAGATCTCAGGGCACTCGTTCTCAGGGAACAGGCACGGGACGCCGCAAAAAGCGGAGAAGATTTACGACCATTGTCTACTTTTCCCTGCTTCTGGTCTATCTGGAGATCATGTTCCACATTTTCATGTTTCACAATATCCGGTTCGCACTAATCTACCCGATCCTGTTTGCACTGACTCTTGGTACCCTTCTTGGCACCATCTGCCGTCTTTTCAATCGGAAAGTCAACCGAATACTGATGATAGTTTTCACCGCCCTGATCTGTATACTATTTTGTGCGGAGATGATTTATAAGGGATTTTTCGACACGTTTTTTGCCCTGTTTGGCATACTTGGCGTGGCCGGACAGGCACTGGACTTTCTGGACAGTATCTTCCGTGTCATTTTGTCATCCCTGATACCCCTGTTCTTTCTTCTGGTTATTCCCATGGTGTTTGTGGTTGTCTTTGCCCCTCGCTATATCAGCCTGAAGCGCAAACCGCCCCTGACCCATCTGATCACTATCGCCGAAGGTCTTGTGATCCATATTCTGATGCTGTTGTGTCTGCTCGTCGGCGGCCGGGATATCTTCTCCGCTTACGATCTGTATTTCCACAGCCTTTCCGTAGATGAGTCTGTAGAGACACTGGGCGTTATGACCACTACATATCTGTCCGGAAAGAACAAGATCGGCGGAGGCGGCTCCAGCTCCATTATTTCTGAGGAACCCACGGATGCAGACAGCAGTGAAGCGGACGATTCCACGATCCCCGCTGCCAGCACGGTAGAGGGTGACGATGAGACCACCGCTACCACCGTGATCGATACTTCACCCAATATTCTGGATATCGATTTTGATAAGATCATATCCGATTCCGGCAACAATAAGGACGTACAGTCTTTGGTAGAATATATCCAGTCCAAATCCGGTACCAACAAGAATGAATATACCGGTATGTTTGAGGGCTACAACCTGATCTGGATCACCGCTGAGGGTCTGGACGGCTGTATTATCAACGAATCCTGGACGCCTACACTGTACAAGATGGCTACCCAGGGCTTCCATTTCAGCAACTACTACACACCCCTGTGGTACGGCAGTACCAACGGCGGCGAGTGGGCCAACCTGACCGGTACCGTTCCCAATAACGGTGACTATATTTCCATGAAGGAATCCGGTGTCCGGGGATTGAATATGCTGTTTACCGCCGGACGTCAGGCCACCAGACTGGGTTACAAAACTACCGGCTGGCACAACAATACCACCACTTATTACGGACGTGACCTCTCCTTCCCCAACATGGGCTATGAGTGGTACGGTATCGGCAACGGCTACGATCCGGAGGTCAGCGAAAGCAGCGGAAATGCTCTGTGGCCCCAGTCCGATGTTCATCTGATCGACGAAAGCTTTGATAAATATGCTTCCAGCGAGCCCTTTATGACCTACTATATCTCGGTCAGCGGCCATGCTGAGTACAATTTCTCCGGCAACGCCATGTCCGTCCGGAACAAGGATAAGGTAGCTAACCTGACCTACTCCGATTCCGCCAAGGCCTACATTGCCTGCCAGCTGGAGCTGGAATACGCTATGCAGGATCTGCTCCAGAGACTGGAAAGCGCCGGAATCGCCGACAGAACCTTGATCGTTCTTGCCCCCGACCACGTACCCTACTCCTACATGAGCGATGACAACAACATCGTGGAGGAGATCACCGGTACCTCTCTGGATGAGATCGAATCCTACAAGAACACCCTGATCATCTACTCTCCCTCTATGACAGAGCCGGTAGAGGTAGATAAGTATTGCTGTTCCGTAGATATTCTTCCCACAGTATCCAACCTGATGGGATGGGATTATGATTCCCGTATGATGATCGGTCAGGATATCCTGTCCACAGCAGACCAGTTTGTCATGTTCCCGGGACTTAGCTTTATCACTGACAAATGTATCTACAATAAGAAAACAGGTGCAGTTACCTCCCTTACAGGAGAAGAGATCAGTGATGATTATATTTCCCAGATGTCCAAGAAGGCCTACAACTGGTACACCATCTCGGATATGCTGTACTCCACAGACTTCTACAAATACGTAGAATCCCAGATGCCTGCCGTATCCTCTGAGTATCAGGCGGCTGTAAATGCTCTCCGTTCCGGCGCTTCTGCCGTAACTACCGGAGATACCACAGATACCACCGGTACTGCAGACACAGCAGATACAACAGGCACAACAGGTACAACAGGCACAACAGATGATGCTGCCGCCACAGCGGATACCACCGACGGGCTGACAACAGAATAGACTGCCTGCCAATTTCATGAAACTAAAAAACCGGACTGTCCTCTCGGCAGCCCGGTTTTTGTTTGCTAAAATTTTCTCAGTTCCATTTCCTGGGTACAGGCTTTGATGGAGCGGATCTCCACCTCGTAACCTACACCGGGCTTGATCTCCACGTAAGCCCGCTCTCCCGCATGCTTTCCCAGGATCGCTTTCCCCAGAGGGGATTCGATACTGATACGGTTATCCAGAGAATTCCCCAGCACAGTAGTCACCAGAGTGTATTCCTCCGTCTCCTCATCCTCGATAAAGTACAGCTCTACGGTCTTGTTCAGCCCTACCTCATCCTCCCCGGAAGCATCGCTGATCACCTCAGCGTTGCGGATATATCGCTCCAGATACCGGATACGGCTCTCATTTTTATTCTTGTACTGCTTAGCAGCATAGTATTCAAAATTCTCGCTGAGATCTCCCTGGGTTCTGGCTTCCTTGACAGCCTCTATGGCCTCCTTGCGCACCACCAGCTTGCGGTACTCGATCTCCTCTTCCATCTTTTTTACATCGTCACTGGTAATCTGATGTTTCATGTCCTGCACCCCTTCATTTGATCATTGTATCTATTATATCCGGGGTTTTTCCGGGAAGCAAGCCTTAAGTTTTTCCTTCTTTTTTTCATTTTATATTTTCATCTATTCACAAATGTGATATACTGCACTACACGAGCAGTTTACCGTTTTCAGAGGAAGAGATTATGGAGAAAGACGCTATTTTCCACGCATTGGATGAACAACAGATATTTCAGAACGATGACCATCGTTCACGTTTCAAGGAGCTTTTAGACTGTTACGCTGATGCTTCTTTTTTTACACCCGGTCTGTGTAAATGCATGTACCTGGCCGGCTGGGATATGGAGCATTTCTGTACTATGCTGGATATGCTGAACCAGCTGTCCCTGGGGCACAATATGGGGCTTCACGATATGTATGAAAACGGGGAGCTGGTAGCCGAGGAAAAGAAGGAAAGCGGCAGCTATGAGGATCAGGTCATGAAGCTTTCCTGTGCTTTTATTATGAACGAAAGCTTCTCTCTGGAAGATCTTCCCCAGGATTATGATCCTGAGGGACGCCGTATTATTGAGGCAGCCCTGAAGGCAGCAGCCATTATTGATGAAGTGACAAAAAAGGAAAATTAAAGTAAAAGTCCAAAGGACCGGCCACCGGGGTCGTACCTTTGGACTATTTTTATGCATATAACAGGGTATACAGCGTAGGCTTCAGCGAAAACTCTTCCATAAGCTGCTGCGCCTCTGTCAGCGCCTTATCTCTGGTTTTCTGGCTGATATTGCTCTTCACTGCCCGGATCAGAAGATTCTTGGGGGTATGGGACAGATCCACAAACTCCAGAATATTGGTGTCATAGCCTGCTGCCGTCAGTAGGTTGGCCCGAATGGCGTCGGTCATCAGCGCCGCTGTTCTCTCCTTAACGATACCGTAGCGGGTCAGAGCAGCAAATTTCCCCGAACGGATCTGCCGGTTCAGCTCATGCTGACAGCAGGGAACGGAAAGGATCAGGCCCGCCTGCCACTGCAGGGCATTGTACAGGGCATAATCTGTGGCTGTATCGCAGGCATGAAGGGTCACCACGATATCTACCGGAGTCTCACAGTGGTAACCGTTAATATCTCCCAGTTCAAAATGAAGGCCGGAGTAGCCGTAACGGGCAGCGGCCCTGTTGCAGTTTTTGATCACCTCTTCCTTCAGATCCAGTCCCGTCATCTCCACCTTAAGTCCCCGCACATATACCAGATAATAGTACATGATAAAGGTCAGGTAGGATTTGCCGCAGCCGAAATCCAGGATATGCAGCGTTTTCTCCAGATCCAGCCGTTTCAGCTCATCCTCCAGGATCTCAATAAACCGGTTGATCTGGCGGTATTTGTCGTAATGGCTGCGCACGATCTTGCCCTCCGGGGTAAAGACACCCATGTCCACCAGTGGAGGAATCACGGTACCCTCCTCCAGAAGATACTGTTTTTTTCGATTGTGGGTCATTTTTACTGCCGGTGCCTTCTGGGCTTTCTTTCTATTATAAAGGAGCTTTCCCTTTTTGGTTATGCGCAGGCTGTACTCCCAGTTTTCGTCCCAGGCATGCACCTGGGTAAATACGGGGCCGATCTCCCCGGCCAGATAGCCTCTCAGCTCCTCCTCTCCCAGATTGCGATGAAATACCTGGGTGGCCGTATACTGCTCACACTGGTAATTTCCCTGGATGCGGGAGACAACGATCCTCTGGTAGGGGCTGTCCTTTCCGGGGGCGCTGAGAACGTACCGATATACGCTGTGCTCCATACAGTCTAAAATAAAAGCTTCTGTTGATTCCATATATTCCTCCGCCTTTAAAACATGGGGCCTGTGTACCCCTGTAAAGGCATACGTGCAAAGTCATAGGTTTTTAATTCTTCCATGGTAATGTTGGCATGACTGCCCTCATGCACCATGAGATTGGAGTCTGTACCCAGCTGCACCACCAGCACCGGCTTGTGGGTACCGAAGGCGTAGCCGCATTCCCAGGCAGTGCCGGAATCGCTGTACTGTCCGTGGTACAGCATAACCACCACATCTGCCCAGTCTATATAGGTCCGATCCGCCATAAATACAGCCTTGGACCAGGCGGGAGATCCCTGCTTTTCTTCGGGGATCTGGTGCTTTCTGGGGCTGAATACCGTAAAGCCCCGCTCCTCCAAAATGTTCTCCGCCTTTTTTACCTGTTCCAGCTCATGTTCGCTGAAAAAGGGACTTGCCAAATATATCTTCATAGATTTCCTTTCTCTATCGGGTAAAACCTTAAACTAACTGATAGCTGCCCAGGATCTGCAGCTTTTCTGTCTCTCTGGACAACTGAAACAGCAGGGCTTTCGTCTCCTGCTGCGGCAGCTCTGCTTCCAGCTCCAGGTAGATCCGGTAGGTGCGGTCTGTTCCCTCTCCCTGGGAAGCGGTATGAATTTCCTTTAATGTAACGCCATAATCTGCGATCATGGTGAGGATCGATCCCAGCGCCCCTGTTCTCTTGGGACAGGTAAAGGAGATCCGCAGGCGATTGTGTTCCTTCTCCAGGGACAGATGCCGGGAAAATTCCACCAATCGCTGGGAACCCTGAGGGGTATCCAACACCCGACAGCAGTTAATATAGAGCTTCTTTTCCTCCAGCATAGCATCCAGCGCTTCCATAGGCTCTGTCGCCTTAAGGATACCGGCATCAACATCACCTGTTTTCACCAGTGTTCCCATCTCTTCCAGACTGTCTGCCAGCCAGATCTCCTTTTTCGGATACCGGCCACTGCCCCCTGCCTCCTTCCGGTTGATCACCAGAGACACCGGTTCCGGCACACTTTCCTCAAAGGCATAGGGGAAATCCCCCTGCAGCTGCAGGGTGAGGCCGTACTGATACTTTCGGCTCACCTCCATAATGCGCTTTACCAGGGCTTTGTACTCGGAAACGATCTCCGGGGCCATGTCCTTAGACTGGTTCTCCAGGATCACCGCTTCCCGTTCCGGCTTGTAGATACTGTCCCCTGTCTGAGCCTTGATCCTGGCCACCTGATCGGCCAGTCCCATGCGTTCCGTAAACAGGCGGCGTATCTCATTATCCACCTGGTCTATCTGCTGTCTTACTTCGTCCAGTGTCATATAGGTATCCTCAATTCTATTTGCGTATTTTTACAGATTTTGCACTGCTCCATGCAGAGTACCCTGTGGTATTTCCTACCTTTTTCAGGGAACGGATCTGTACGTAGTAGGTTTT
>CAZUBP010000078.1:0-7618 GCA_964618605.1 uncultured Lachnospiraceae bacterium
GGCAGACGCCCGGGACTTAAAATCCCGTGGGTAGTGATACCCGTGCCGGTTCGACCCCGGCCTGCGGCAGTCCATTTACAGAGATTTCTATATCAGGAAGGATATAGAGGTCTTTTTTTTCGCTTTTTTTTCGTTCAAAATACGCAGCACAAATGGCGACATTTCTGAGAGAATGTTGTATAATATTCCACAGGTACTGTTGGTGGAAATGCAATGCAATGTGGTTGAGGGGAATTACGGCATGGCAAGGAAGAAACAGCTATTAGTGGTGGAGGACAATACTCTGAATCGTGAGATTTTAAAGGAGATTTTACAGGATAGCTACACGATTGCAGAGGCGGAGAACGGACAAGCGGCTCTGGATATCCTGGCAGAGAAAAAGAGGGATATCGCCCTGATCCTTCTGGATATTATGATGCCGGTTATGGACGGCTATACTTTTCTGGAGATCATAAAAAAGGATGCGGAGCTGTCCATGATCCCGGTGATCGTTATGACGCAGGGGGACAGTGAGGAGGACGAGGTAAACGCTTTGGCTCACGGCGCCAATGATTTTGTGCCCAAGCCCTATCGCCCCCAGGTGATCCTGCATAGAATCGCCAGTATTATCCGATTCCGTGAGACGGCGGCTATGGTGAACCAGTTTATGTACGATCGTCTCACCGGCGTGTACAGTAAGGAATATTTCTATCGGGAGGTTCGGAGACTGCTCCAGGAATTTCCGGAACGAAAATACGATATTATATGCTCTAATGTAGAGAGCTTTAAATTATTTAACGATATCTTCGGTTTGGATGCGGGAGATCAGCTGCTGAAGGATATTGCCAATATTATCCGGAAACAGATGGGTGACAGCGGCATCTGCGGGCGTCTGGATTCCGACCGTTTTATGTGCCTTTTTGAAAAACGGCGGGAGTATACCGAGGAGATTTTTGCGGGCATGCGTGACCGGATCCGCAGTGCGTCCAAGGCCAATGCCAAGGTAATGATTAAATGGGGCATTTACGAGGTGGTGGATCACGCCGTACAGATAGAACAGATGTGTGACCGGGCATTCCTGGCGGCAGAGGGCATACAGGGACAGTACAATAAGACCTTTGCTCTCTATGATGCAAAGCTCCGGGATCGGCTTCTTCGGGAGCAGGCCATCACCGAGGCCATGCAGACGGCCCTGGACGAGCACCAGTTTGAGGTATATCTCCAGCCCAAATACGCCGCCGGAGACGAGACTATGGCGGGGGCAGAGGCTCTGGTGCGCTGGAATCATCCCCAGTGGGGACGGATGTCCCCGGGAGAATTTATTCCTCTTTTTGAGAAAAACGGATTTATTACCCAGATGGATATGTATATGTGGGAACAGGTGTGCCGTATGCTGGCGGACTGGAAGAAAAAGGGCTATCCTATGATCCCCATATCGGTAAATGTATCCAGGGCAGATGCTTTTCAGATAAATCTTCCGGAATACCTGCCAAATCTGGTGGGGAAATATGGTCTGGATCCCTCCCTGATCCATCTGGAGATCACGGAGAGCGCCTACACGGAGAAGCCCGAGCAGATGATCGCTATTACAGGACAGCTGCGGGAACAGGGCTTTGTTATTGAGATGGATGACTTCGGCAGCGGCTTTTCTTCCTTAAATATGCTGAAGGATATGAAGCTGGATGTGCTGAAGCTGGATATGAAGTTTGTACAGGACGAGGTGGAAAATGCAGAAGGAGAGGGCATACTGGACTTTGTGGTTCATCTGGCCCGGTGGATGCATCTTTCCGTGGTGGCTGAAGGCGTGGAAACACGGGAACAGTTAAGCTATCTGCGCAGGATCGGCTGTGATTATGTACAGGGATATCTGTTTGCAAAACCAATGTCTGCAGCAGAATTTGAGGAATCCTTCTTCCGGAGCTGAACCCCTGGGGTTTGGCTTCGGAAAAGTTTACCAAAAGTATACGAAAAGCGTTTCTGGGATATTGACCGGATTTTCGTAAATCTGTATAATAAGTAAAACGAAAGAGGAGAACTGTTATGAACGAGAACAACACAGCCATTCGTGATGCCCGTAAGCTGGGTATTCCCAAGATGCTGCTGCTGGGACTGCAGCACATGTTTGCTATGTTTGGCGCCACAATCTTAGTCCCGATACTGGTCAACGGTTACTTCGAAGGAGAAGGACTCTCTATTCAGGTAACCTTGTTTTTTGCCGGCATTGGTACCCTGTTTTTCCACTGCTGTACCAAGATGAAGGTACCCGCATTCCTGGGTTCCTCCTTTGCTTATCTGGGCGGCTTCTATACCGTATCCCAGCTGAACACCGGTATTTTTGCTGATATGACTATGGGAGAGAAGCTTCCCTATGCCTGCGGCGGTATCGTTGTTGCCGGTTTGATGTATCTGATACTGGCAGCCGTTGTAAAACTGGTAGGTGTAAAGAGGGTTATGCACTTTTTACCCCCCATCGTTACCGGCCCCATTATTATCTGCATCGGTTTGAGTCTGGCTCCCTCCGCTGTAAGTAATGCTTCCCAGAACTGGCTGCTGGCTTTTGTAGCTCTGGCCGTTGTAGTTATCTTCAATATCTGGGGCAAGGGCATGTTTAAGATCATCCCCATCCTTCTGGGCGTGCTGATCTCCTATGCTCTGGCACTGGTACTGAATGCCCTGGGATTTACCAATGCAGACGGAAGCGCTATCCTGGACTTTTCCGCAGCAGCATCCGCCAGCCTGGTAGGTGTACCCCAGTTCTTTATCTGTAAGTTCAATCTTACCGCTATCCTGGTTATGGCTCCCATCGCCCTGGCTTCCATGATGGAGCATGTAGGTGACATGAGCGCTATCTCCGCTACAGTAGGAGAAGATTTTATCGCAGATCCCGGTCTCCACAGAACCCTGATCGGTGATGGTCTGGCTACTTCCCTTTCCGCAGTATTCGGCGGACCGGCCAATACCACCTATGGCGAGAATACAGGTGTACTGGAACTGAGCCGTGTACATGATCCCAGAGTTATCCGTCTGGCTGCTATATTTGCCGTGATCCTCAGCTTCATCCCCAAGATGGCCGAGATCATCGGTTCCATGCCTTCCGCTATTGTAGGCGGTATCAGCTTTATCCTTTACGGTATGATCTCCGCTATCGGTGTCAGAAATATCGTAGAGAACAAGGTAGATTTTACCAAATCCAGAAACCTGATCATTGCCGCTGTTATCCTGGTATGTGGTCTGGGCTTCTCCGACGGTATCACCTTTACCGTAGCCGGAACCAGCATTACGCTTACCAGTCTGGCAATCGCAGCTATCGCAGGTATCCTGCTGAACGCTGTTTTACCGGGCAACGATTACGAGTTTGGTAAAGATAAAAAAGCAGATGTCAGCCGTGGCCTGGGCGTAAATCCCCAGAACTCCGAGCTGAAGAAATAAATAAGGAAGTAACCCTACAACCCTATGATTTTGGAGGACGATAAGATGAACAATGTAGTGGAACTGACCCATCCCCTGATCCAGCACAAGATTTCCCGCCTGAGAGATAAGAATACAGGCACCGCAGAGTTCAGAGCTCTGGTGGAAGAGATCGCTATGCTGATGGGCTATGAGGCACTGAAGGATCTGCCCCTGGAGGATATCGAGGTGGAGACTCCTATTGAGAAATGTATGACACCGGTGATCGCCGGAAAGAATTTTGCCATTGTTCCCATTCTGAGAGCCGGTCTGGGTATGGTCAGCGGTATTCAGGCTCTGGTGCCTACCGCAAAGATCGGACATATCGGCCTGTACCGTGATGAGGAGACCCATGAACCTCACGAATATTACTGCAAGCTGCCCAGCCCCATTGAGGAGAGACTGATCGTTGTTACCGATCCCATGCTGGCCACCGGCGGTTCCGCAGTGGCAGCCGTAAACTTTATCAAAGAGCACGGCGGAAAGAAAATTAAATTTATGTCTATCATCGCTGCCCCCCAGGGTATCGAGCGACTGATGAAGGCACATCCGGATATCCAGCTGTATGTTGGTCATATCGATCGGGAATTAAATGAAAATGCCTACATTTGCCCCGGTCTCGGAGATGCAGGAGACAGAATCTTCGGAACAAAATAAACCCAACAGACACTATCTGCGGTGTGTTATGCCTGCAGATAGTGTTTTTTTCTTAAAAAGGAGTCAGACCCTATGAAATTTCCGAAATTTTTGCAGGAGAAGGGAACCATCGGTTTTGTGGCTCCCTCCTTCGGCTGTAATATAGAACCCTACCGGACAGCTTTTGATCATGCCCGGGAAACATTTACCCAGATGGGACATAAGCTGGTCATAGGCCCCAACTGCTATGAGGGCAGGGGGATCGGTATCAGCAACACCCCTGAGGCCTGTGGAAAGGAGCTCACAGAGGCCTACCTGTCGGAGGAAAGCGATGTGCTTATTTCCTGCGGCGGCGGGGAGCTGATGTGCGAGATTCTGGATCATGTGGATTTTGCCCGGATAAAGGAAGCCGAACCCAAATGGTATATGGGCTATTCGGACAACACCAATATGACCTTCCTTCTGGCTACCCTGTGCGATACGGCAGCCCTTTACGGCCCCTGCGCACCGGCCTTTGGTATGGAGCCCTGGCACCCGGCCATAAAGGATGCCTACGGGGTACTGCGGGGAGAGGTGTCCACGCTCCAGGGCTATCCTATGTGGGAAAAGGAGTCCCTGAAGGATGAAGAGCATCCCCTGGCACCCATAAATGCCACAGAACCCCGGGTGATCCGGACTTTCCCGGAGCAGGAGGAGGTTCATTTCTCCGGCCGTCTCATCGGCGGCTGTATGGATTGCCTGGTGAATCTTTTGGGTACCGGTTATGACAAGGTACCGGAATTTGCAGAAAAGTACAAAGAAGATGGATTGATATGGTTCCTGGAGGCCTGTGACCTGAACGTCATGGCTATCCGCAGAGCCATATGGCAGATGAAACACGCCGGCTGGTTTGCCCATGTGAAGGGATTTATGATCGGACGGCCCCTGTGCCACGGTCAGGATCTCATGGGCCTGGATCAGTACAGGGCAGTGACGGATCTGCTGGAGGAGTATCATGTTCCCATCCTCATGGATCTGGATATCGGACATATTCCCCCCATGATGCCGCTGATCTGCGGCAGCTACGGCGAGGTATCTCTGAAAGGCCAGGACCTGCGGGTGGAAATGAAGTGTCGCTAGGACACGGAGAGGAGGTATTATGAAAACGCAGCAGGATTATGAAAAAGCCTACCGACTTGGTGTGAAGAATTACCGACAGAAAGTAGGAAGGGGCGAAAATCCCTATCTTCCTGTACTGGAGGATATGACAAGATATACAGATGTAAAGAGGGAAGTATATCTGGGCATGATGGATATTCCTCTGGATCTGGTAGTGGGTACCGCTACCCAGGGCAGAGCCAATGCTTTTGCTTCCAATTTTATGCCTGTTTTGTCCCACAGCTCAGAATTTGCCATGAAATGGGAGAGCGTGTGTGACTGGCATTTAAGTGAGGGGATCAACGATCCCATCAAGGTTTACGAGTACATGGATCGTTTCTATGTCCAGGAGGGCAATAAGCGTGTCAGTGTGCTGAAATATTTTAAGGCCGTAAGCGTAACGGCCAATGTGTACCGGATGATCCCGGAATATCAGGAGGATGATCCTCAGATACGCATATACTATGAATTTATGAAATTCTACGATCTCACCGGACTGAACGTGATCTGGTTCAGCAAGGAGGGCTCCTACAGAGAGCTGGTGAGAGAGACGGGAAATTCCGAGACGGATCGGTGGTCGGAGGACGAGATCCTTACCCTCCGCTCCCTGTACAATCGTGTGGAGATGGCCATTGAGGAGAAAAAGAAGCTGGAGCAGATCAATGTATCTGACGCTCTGCTCCGACTGATCCAGATTAACGATTACGAGACCCTCTGTGAGGCTTCCATTGACCAGCTGAACGAGGTCATCAGCAAGGCCTGGGACGAGATGCTGGTGCTGGGAGAGTCTGACGCTGTGGATCTGAAGCTGGATCCGGCAGAGGAAGAGGAAAGTGCCGTTCATAAGGTAATGAAAATCATCAGTCCGGGGAAGAATAAACATATCGTAGGCTTCGTCCATGACAAGAATCCCCAGAATTCCGGCTGGACCAATGCCCATGATCTGGGCCGTGCCCATTTGCAGAATGTGTATCCCCAGCTGGAGATCCACAGCTATATGGATGCGCTGAACCATGGAGACGGAGAGTCTGTGATCCGCCGGGCGGTGGAGGATGGCTGCAATGTTATCTTTACCACCTCTCCCAAGCTTCTGGAGGCCAGCGTAAAGGTGGCTCTGGACTGCCCGAAGGTGCGGATCCTGAACTGTTCCTTAAATACTTCCTTTAAATCAGTACGTACCTACTACGGTCGTATGTATGAGGCAAAATTCCTGGCAGGCCTGGTAGCCGGTGCCATGAGCCGTGACGGACAGATCGCCTATGTGGCCGATTATCCTATCTGCGGTATGATCGCCAATATCAATGCCTTTGCCATGGGTGCCCAGATGACCAATCCCCGGGCCCGGGTGACCCTGATCTGGTCTACTCTGCAGCAGGATCCCGATTGGGAGAAAAAGCTGGAGGGCTTTACCGTGATCTCCCAGCAGGAGATGTCCGGTGCCGACAGCCATTTCAGAGATTTTGGCCTGTATTGCATGAAGAACGGTGTTCGCACCGGTCTGGCCATTCCCGTATGGGACTGGGGCAAATATTACCAGAGGATCCTGGAAAATATCCGGTACGGCCTGTGGCGTAAGGAAGAGGAGACCAAGGCCTTAAATTACTGGTGGGGACTTTCCGCCGGCGTGGTGGATACCATTATTTCCCGGGAAGTGCCTGCAGGGGTGAAAAAGCTGGTAAATCAGATGGGAGAAAATATCCGCAGCGGCGATTTCGCTCCCTTTGCCGGTATTGTCAAAGCACAGAACGGCGTGGAGATCACCTGTGAGGAGCATATGCATATCGACCCCAGGGATATTATGCAGATGGACTGGTTACTGGAAAATGTGGAGGGACGTATTCCCCACATGGAGGAGCTGACGGAAAATGCCCAGGAGATGGTTCGGATACAGGGCTTAGCAGGAGTTGATAATGAAAATACTGGTAATAGCTGATGAAGTATCCAAGGCCTATTACGACTACTTTGACAAGTCGCTGTTGGAGGATATCGATCTGATTCTGTCCTGCGGTGATCTGCCGGCAGAATATCTGTCCTTCCTGGTGACTTTGGGCCACTGCCCCCTGCTGTACGTACGGGGAAACCATGATACAAGATATAACAAAAAGCCTCCGGAGGGGTGTGTATGCATAGAGGATGATATTTTTGAATTTCAGGGGATCCGTATCCTGGGGCTGGGAGGCTCCATGCGGTACATTCCCAAGGCGGAATGTCAGTATAGCTCCCTGGAAATGCGGATGCGGATACACCGCCTGTCTTTTAAACTCTGGAGAAAAAAAGGATTTGATATTTTACTGACCCATGCTCCCGCTGCCGGGATCAATGATGGGGAAGATCGCCCTCATAAGGGCTTTGAAGAATTTGTGCGGCTCATGGATCGCTATACCCCACGGTACATGATCCATGGCCACATGCATATGTC
>CAZUBP010000079.1:0-2832 GCA_964618605.1 uncultured Lachnospiraceae bacterium
ATTCTTCATGTTATGTATCTGTACAATCAGATCAAGGAGCATCCGGAGAAGGACTTCTATCCCAGAACCTTTATCTTCGGTGCCAAGGCTGCCGCAGGCTACCGCACAGCCAAGCTGACCATCAAGCTGATCAATACCGTAGCAGATGTTATCAATAATGATGCTTCTATCAACGGCAAGATCAAGGTTGTCTTTATTGAGAACTATCGTGTCAGCAACGCTGATCTGATCTTTGCCGCTGCCGATGTTTCCGAGCAGATTTCCACTGCCAGCAAGGAGGCTTCCGGTACCGGTAACATGAAGTTTATGTTGAACGGTGCGCCTACGCTGGGAACCATGGATGGTGCCAATGTGGAGATCGTTGAGGAAGTAGGCGAGGAAAATGCCTTCATCTTCGGTCTTTCCGCTCAGGAGGTTATCAACTATGAGAATAATGGTGGTTATGATCCCCATTATTACTTCAACACCGATCAGGATATCCGTCAGGTGCTGATGAGCCTGATCAACGGTACTTTCCACCACACCGAAATGTTCCGGGATCTTTACGATTCTCTGCTGACCGACAAGTTCGGCAAGGCTGACCGGTACTTTATTCTGGCTGACTTCAAGTCCTATGCAGCTGCACAGGTGAGAGTGGAAGAGGCCTATCGTGATGAGAAGCGCTGGGCACGGATGGCTATGCTGAATGTAGCCAAGTCCGGCAAGTTCACTTCCGATCGTACCATCCAGCAGTATGTAGATGAGATCTGGAAACTGGACAAGGTAAAGGTTACGCCTACCGAAAGCAATTTCTAATACACGCAATCTGCCCCCGAGTCGTGATGACTTGGGGGCTTTTTTGTTTGGGGGGGGGAGTGGGGAATGGACGCACAGAGGCACGGTGCCAGGTATATTCTCAAGGAAAACTCGCTTTCGCTCCGGCTTCGGACGTAACGGACGCTAACCTCAGCCATCGCCTAACCGGCTCGCCTTCGCTAAGCGCCGACGTCCTCGAGGGTTTTCCTTAAGAGTATACCAGGCGCCGCACCTCTGTGCTCACATATCGCTGGAGGGAAGGGGATAGTGGTAGGAATGTACTTTCCTGGGATGATTTTCCAGATGCTGGTAGCTCAAGTGGATCTGCGCTGATACCTGGTATCGCCCGGCCATGGTGGAGGCTTTTTTTAGGGAGAAAACGTGAATGGAGGAGGGGGGAGGGGTGTAATCTTAAGGAAAACCCTCGAGGACGTCGGTGCTTAATGAAGGCAAGCGGCAGCGCCGCCTGAATTTAGCATCCGCTACGTCCGAAGCCGGAGCGAGAGCGAGTTTTCCGTAGATTACACCCCTCCCCCTCCTCCCTCAAGAATTCCTCCTTCAAGAACCCCTCTCTCAAGCCCCTCCCCCGCCACCTCACAAATGCCCGTGAATTGACAAGGGGAAGGCAGTGTGATAAACTGTCTTTGATTATAATTGCTTGCAGTATGTACATAGTAGAATATAGAGGTGAGTACATTGGATAAGGCGGAATACCAAGAAAAACTGGCCCAGCTGAAAGCGCTGGTGGCAAGCCAGGATTATGACGGCGCACTGGATATCGTCCAGGACATCGACTGGCGTCGGGTAAAAAATATCAGAACCCTGGGCATGGTTGCCGACGTGTATGAAGCAAACGATATGCTGGAAGATTGCAAACGCATTCTGACACTGGCATTAAAACGAGCTTCCGTGGGCAAAAGCATCCTTTCCAGACTGGTGGAATTGTGTCTGATGATGAACGATACCGCAGGGGCATCGGAATATTATCAGGACTTCATCAAAGCTGCCCCCCGGGATGCGGCCAGATATCTGATGCAGTACAAGATTTTGAAAGCCAACCAGGCACCCCTGGAGGATCAGATCGAGGCACTGCACGATTACAAAGAAAGCGAATATACAGAACGGTGGGCTTACGAGCTGGCTAAGCTGTATGATAAAGCAGGAATGGTTGAAGAGTGCCTGGAGGAATGTGACGATATCATCCTCTGGTTCAGTGAAGGCGTATACGTAGTACGATCCATGGAACTGAAGATGAAGCACACCAATCTGACACCGGCACAGCAGGACAAATACGATCACCGTTTTGAGACCATGCCGGAGCTTCTGCAGAAGGAAGAACCCAAATTCCCCAAAAAGAAGAAAAAAGCGGCACCTGTACAGGAGACGACAGTGGAGGAAGTACTGCCGGAGGAAAAACCTGCACCGGTGGAGAAAAAGCCGGTACTGGAAGAGTTCACCAGCACCATCGATCTGCAGTCCAGATTGTCTCAGGGTCTGAAAAAGGTTATCGGCGGCATGCTCCATGATGACGAGGAAGAGGAAGAAGAACAGACCAAAACAGATGAACTGTTCGCCAATCTGGAAGAGGATCGGTTCGCTCCCAAGCTGGAGGCTGAGCAGCCTGCAGAGAGCGGTGTTCGTCGGGACACTGTAGTGACCAAACCGGAATCCATGCTTCAGGAAGAGCAGGCAACAGAACAGACAGCAGAATTCGATTTCTCTGCTATTCTGGAAGCCCAGGCAGATGCTATTCTGGCAGGGGATGAGCCTGAGGAGAAAGCCCAGGAGGTTGCTCCCGCAGAACCGGAAAATCCCGAAGATGACTTTGATCTGTCCAGTATACTGGAGAGCGAAGTTGCCGATATATTAGAAGAAAAACAGGAAGCTGCAAAGGCAGCGGCAGAGTCCACAGTTGAAGCAACAGCAGAGATGGAAATCCCTGTGACAGAGGAAACTGAGCAGGAAGAAGCCGCTGAGGAACCGCTTTCCGAGACAAAAGAGATCGTTCTGGAGACTCCCGAAGTAGAGGAGACAGAG
>CAZUBP010000079.1:2932-7545 GCA_964618605.1 uncultured Lachnospiraceae bacterium
GAGACAGAGGAGACCGAACCGGATACCGCTACGGTGGAATTCAAACCGGAGACGAATACTTTCTTTGATCTGGAACAGCAGATCGTAGATACAGCCCGCACCGAGGTGCGCAAGGAAGAGGAAGAGGGAGCACAGAATGTGATTTCCAGTCCTACGCTGGATCTGAAGAAAGAGATGGAAGCCTTTATGGCCCAGCAGGCAGCCCAGAAAGCAGGCAAAGCCGTACAGCTGGCAGAGACACCTATGCATCCCCAGGAATCCGCTAAGCAGGAAGCGCCTCAGGAAGAAGCACCCCAGGAGGAGCCCGCAGAGTTCAATCTTCAGGAACTTTTGGCCTCTGAGGTTACCCAGATGATGGCTGAACCTGAGGAGCCGGAGGAAGTACCTCAGGAGCCGGCAAAGGAAGAAGATCTGGTTACCCGTCTGGAAAAAGAGGCAGATCGTACCATAGAGCATCAGGAACTGGTTAAAGAGACACCCCAGGAGAAGCGCACCCGTATCATGCGTGCCGCACCGGCAAACCGTATGAGCGAAGAGCAGAAACGGGTATTTACCTATTTTGCTAAGGTGCCCGGCATGGACACCCAGATCCTGGAAGCTTTGAATAAGGCTTACAACGGTGCCGTATCCAAGACCTCCCGTCATGGCAATATCGCCATCATGGGCAGAAAGGGTACCGGCAAGACCCGGTTGTCCGAGGGACTGATCAAGGCACTCTGCAAAGAGTTCGAAATGTCAGCTGCCAAATACGCCCGGATCCTGGCCAAGGATCTGAACGAGAAGGATGTGGCTCAGGTCGTATCCAAGCTGGCCGGAGGATTTCTGGTGATTGAGAGAGCCAGCCGTATGTCCGAGGAAACCATCCTGAAGCTGAATCAGGCTATGGAATTCAGAACAGACAGCATGATCCTGATCATCGAGGATGAGAAGGAAGATATGAAGAATATGCTGGAGGAGCATCCGGAATTCGCTGAGAAGTTTGATGCGGTGATCAAGATCCCCGTATTTACCAACGACGAGCTGGTGACCTTCGCCAGAACCTACGCCGGTGAGTGCGGTTACAAGATGGATGAAATGGGTATCCTGGCTCTGTACACCATCATCGGTGCCAACCAGAGCGTAGAGGAACCGGTATCCATTGCCAAGGTAAAGGAAATGGTAGATGCAGCTATCGCCAAGGCAAGCAAGGGTGGCCGCAAGATCGGCCGTAAGCTTTCCGGCCGTCAGGTAGACCGCATGAACAGAATTATTCTGTATGAGAAAGATTTTGAGCTTTAACTAAAGATAAACGTAAAGAAAGAGGGCAGTGTGAACGTGCACGGCCCTTTTTTCTACAACAGGGGACTTTCCCCGGAGTGAACATAAGGAAATAACGGAGGAATTATGGAGAAAGGTAGAGAACCCTGGCTGGGACAGCCATCGGAAACCGTTGCCATACTGAATAAATACAGCTTTGTATTTCGCAAGCAGTTCGGCCAGAACTTTCTGATCGACACCCATGTGCTGGACAAGATCGTGGAGGCGGCAGAGATCAGGGAGGATGATTTTGTTATCGAGATCGGGCCGGGTATCGGCACCCTGACCCAGTATCTGGCCTATCATGCCCGGGAGGTGCTGGCGGTGGAGATCGATCACGATCTGATCCCCATTCTGGGGGACACCCTCAGCAGCTATCCCAATGTGCATGTGCTGAATGAGGACATCCTGAAGGTGGATATTCGAGGCATGATAGAGAAATATAATGGCGGCAAAAAGGCCAAGGTAGTGGCCAATCTGCCCTATTACATTACCACGCCCATTATTATGGAGCTTCTGGAAAAGCGGATTCCCGTAGAATCCATCACCGTTATGGTGCAGAAGGAAGTGGCTATGCGGATGCAGGCCCAGCCGGGAACCAAGGATTACGGCGCCCTGTCTCTGGCGGTGCAGTACTACGCCACCCCCTATCTGGCGGCCAACGTGCCCCAGAACTGCTTTATGCCCCGCCCCAAGGTGGGCAGTGCAGTCATTCGCCTTACCTGTCATGAAAAGCCCCCGGTCAAGGTGAAGGATGAACACCTGATGTTCCGGCTGATTCGGGCCTCCTTTAACCAGCGAAGAAAGACCCTGTACAACGGTCTGCGCAATGCCCCTGAGGTGGCCTTCGCCCCGGAAAAGATCAAGGAAGCCATCGAAGCCTGCGGCCTGTCCCCCTCTGTGCGGGGAGAGAGCCTTCGCCTGGAACAGTTTGCCTCTCTGGCAAACGCCCTGGCGGACATGCCCTGATAGATTACAGCAAAATAAAACAGGCTTCTGCGATTTCCAGAAGCCTGTTTTATTAAAGGAAGGAGTGTTGCTTAAGCAACGCATGAAAAAGAAAATATATAAAAAATACTTGTAAGCCCTTTTGATGCTTTCAGTATAAAGAGGAAATATGTTCAATTTATTTTCAACTTGTAAAGAAAAAATGAACAAAACCCGAAAGAATTGTGAATAGCCAAGATTTTCTGCTGTAAATCTGGTATGATGTACAGGACAAAAGGAAACATAAAACAAGGAGGAATATAGATGAAAAAGATGAAAAAGTTTTTAGCCGGAGCGCTGGCCCTGACCATGATGGCCGCCGTTTCCCAGCCGGTACTGGCCGCAGACAACAATTATTGTGTGGCTCTGGGTGCCGACCTGAAGTCTGACGAAAAGGCCACCGTTATGGAGCTTCTGGGTGTGAGCCAGGAGGATCTGGACAACAGCTCCGTTACCGTTACCAATGAAGAGGAACACAAGTACCTGGATGATTACCTGTCCTCATCCGTTATCGGCAGCCGTGCCCTGTCCAGCGTATATGTGAAGGAGGAAAGCGACGGCTACGGTATTCAGGTAACCACCCACAATATCAGCTACTGCACCACCGGTATGTACGAAAATGCACTGGCTACCGCCGGTATGAAAAACGCCACCGTTGTTGTGGCAGGCCCCTTTGATATTTCCGGAACCGCTGCTCTGATCGGCGCCGTTAAGGCCTACAGCGAGATCAGCGGCGAGCCTATTCAGGCGGAATCTCTGGAAGCAGCCACCGAAGAGCTGGTGACCACCGGTGAAGTGGCCGAGGATATCGGAAGCTCCGATGCAGAATCTCTGATCGGTGCCGTAAAGGACACCATCGTGGGAGAGGGCATTACCGATGCCGATGAGATCGACCAGGTTATTGACGAGACAGCGGAAAAACTGAATATCACCCTTTCTGATGAGGACAAGGAGAAGATCAACGCACTGATGCAGAAGATCGCCGGTCTGGATCTGGATGTAAATCAGCTGAAGGAGCAGGCAAAGCAGCTCTATGATAAGCTGGGCGATCTGAATATCGATGTGTCCAAGGAAGAGGTGCAGGGAATTATCGCCAAGATCATTGCCTGGATCAAAAGCCTGTTAAGCTAAAACGAAAACACCTTTCGTAATGCAACAAATTACACAAAAGAATTGCTGAAAAAAGGTAAAAACCATACAAAATTACAACGAGAGGAGATTTGTTCATAGTTTGTTCACAGTTAAATGATAGGATAAATACAGTTAAGAAAGACATTTTCTTACGATAATTATTTTTTCATAATAATTGCCCCGTAGGTCACAAGCCTGCGGGGCACTCCTCATTTTATGGGTTATTTTTCAATTCCCTTTCGGGCGGGCAGTCCCTGATCGAAGGGATGCTTGATCTTGCAGATCTCCGATGCGTAGTCGCAGGCCTCCAACAGGGCGGGACTGGGATCCCGGCCGGTGAGGATCACTTCCAGCTTTTTCGGGCGATTCGCCAGAAATTCCAACAGCTTTGCTTCCGTAAACAGACCGGCACGAATGGCATATACCAGCTCGTCGCAAAAGAGAACATCGTAATCCTCCTTGCAGGCTTTCTCTGTAAGCAGGGCAAACTGACTTTCATAGTAGCTGCGCCGGGCGTCCTTTTCCTCCTGGGTCATCTGAAAACTGAATTTCTCCTGGGGCAGGCCGTCCATCACCGTGATCTGAGGGATCAGAGCCAGGGCATTCCGCTCGCTGGTGGTATTGTCCTTCATAAACTGATAGATCAGTACCTTGTAGCCGTAACCGGCGGCCCGGACACAAAGTCCCATGCCGGTGGTGGTTTTTCCCTTTCCATTACCATAGTAGAGGTGCACGAAGCCCTCTTCTTTTATTTCTGCCATAAAGATGCCTCCTGAATAAGTGCTATATGTGTATGATACCCCCGCCCCTGTTTTTTTGCAAGCTCGGGGGATAGGAGAAACGGGAAATCTATGATACAATGGAGGGCATCAGGAGGACGATAAAATGACAATATTTTCTGTTTTATGTTATGTTTTGTTCGGATATCTGGTGGTGTCCGGCGTGATCTTGTACAAGAATGGGTTCCACAAGGCGGTAGGTATCGAGAAAAAGGTGCGCTACACCAAAGAATCCATGGAAAAGTTTGAAAAGCCTGGGGCAGTGAGCCTGATCCTGGCAGGAGTGGCAGGCCTTCTGTTCACCGCTTTTTCCGATGCCGAGCTCATGGTACCCTGCATCGTAGCAGGCGTATTCCTGGTCATCTTCCTCGGCGCCTACTACTACATAAGAGTCAAATTGCTGCGCAAGAAGAAATAGAA
>CAZUBP010000080.1:0-2496 GCA_964618605.1 uncultured Lachnospiraceae bacterium
TGTACAGCTTGATGGTTCCCTCGATGGAATCGTACTCGGTATTGATTTTCGGGAAATAGAGAATACCTTTCAGATTGAAGAGATAGTCCATAGTCAGGTGGATCCAGAACAGGGGCTCCTTGTAATCGTTGAATACCTTGCGGTAAAAGGCCTTGTACTCTTCCTCGGTGCAGTCGTTGGGATGTTTCATCCACAGGGGATGGATATCACTCAGGGAAACGGGACGTTTGTTGATCTTTACCTTGTCCTTTGCCGGGGAAACCTCTACGATCTCCTTCTCCCCATTCTCATTTTCCTTTTCCTCTGTCTTGGCATCCTCATGAATATGCTCTACCACAACATCGCTGTCCAGAAGCTCAGACTCTTCGATGGTCTCGTATTCCTGGGGAGCATTGGCCTTGGAAAGATAAATATGCACCGGCATGAAGGAACAGTATTTCTCGATAATCTCCTGTGCCCGATACTCGTTGGCAAAGGCCAGACTCTCTTCGTTCAAGAACAGGGTAATGCAGGTACCTACGGTAGCTTTGTCACCGTCCTTCATATCGTACTCTGTACCGCCGTCGCATTCCCAGTGTACCGGCTTTGCGTCTGCCTTGTAGGACAGGGTATCGATATGCACCTCATCAGCTACCATAAAGGCGGAATAGAAGCCCAGACCGAAATGGCCGATGATCTGATCCTCGTTGGTCTTGTCCTTGTACTGCTCCAGGAACTGTGTAGCGCCGGAGAAGGCGATCTGGGTAATGTACTCCTCCACCTCATCCGCTGTCATACCGATACCGTTATCGATAAACGGCAGGGTCTGTTCTTCCGGATTGACGATCACCTGGATCTCTGCCTTATAATCATCCGGCAGCTGATACTCTCCCATCACATCCAGCTTTTTCAGCTTGGTGATGGCGTCGCATCCGTTGGAGATCAGCTATCGCATGAAAATATCGTGGTCGGAATACAACCATTTCTTAATGATCGGGAAAATATTATCGCTGTTAATAGACAGACTACCGTGTTTCTCTGCCATAAAAATCACACTCCTTCTTTTTTGCTCGCTTTTTGTCCGGTAACATATCGTACCGCCCTTTTAGAAGGTAGTTTATTACTGCTTTTTTCATTTGTCAAGAAAAAAATCAGCACTCAACCGAGGTGAGTGCTGATTTAGTATTTTCTTCTTATTTATTTCAGGGTTATTTTATAAATTCCCCCCCCCCACTTTCTGAGGAACTCTTCTGCCGGAGCCGGTTTACCGAAGAAAAATCCCTGAAGGAGATCCGGCTGCAGTGCGGAGATATCCTCCACCTCTGTGGCCAGCTCCACACCCTCTACGCACACCTGCATGCCCAGCTGGTGAGCCAGATCGATAATATTTTTCATCAGGTTCCGGTCAAAGTCCTTTTCCACGGCCCGCAGGGTAAAGGAGCGATCCAGCTTCAGCATATTGGGATTGATAATGGTAATATTATTGAAATTGGAATAGCCTGTACCAAAATCGTCAATAGCCACGGCAAAGCCCTGATTATGCATCTTGCTCCAGGTCTTGTGCAGCTGCAGGGTATCCTCCACCTTGTGACTTTCCGTTACCTCCACCACAAAGGCATCATAGGGCAATTCGTTTTTGTCCAGAACTGTTTTCAAATCCGCATATACGGTGCTTTTCTCAAACTGTACCGGGGAGATATTCAGGGAGATCCTGAAATCCAACCGCTGTCTACGGCATTTCTTGCACACATCGGCAGCTTTTTTCATCACCCATTTTCCTACCGGAACAATAAGACCGCTTTCCTCCAGAATGGGAATGAACACACTGGGGGCTATACGCTCGCCGCTTTCTCTGGTGTAGCGAAGAAGGGCCTCTGCACTGTAGATTCTTTTTTCCTTCACATCCACAATAGGCTGATATACTACCTGGAAACCGGCAAAATCATTTCGCACAGATTTTCGGATCTCCTGAAGGATCTGGCTTCTGCGCAGAGATCTCTCATAATCCTTGGGATCAAAAACATAGGACTGATTGCGTCCGGCCTTCTTGGCCATATCCAGGGCAAACTGTCCCCGCTTCATCACCTCGGAAAAGCCTACACGCTGTAAATCTTCCCCATACACGATGCCACAGGACACGGTAAACATGATGTCGTAATTCATGCTTATGATCATCTCTTCTACCGCTCTGCGGATCCTGCGGTACATGGCCTTGCCATCGTTCTCATCACCGCTCTGGTAATCCAGGACGATAAATTCGTCCCCCCGCATACGGTACAGCTCCTGATTTTCACCGATACTCTTTTCCATACAGATAACGGTACTGCGAAGAATAAAATCGCCATACTTAGTTCCATACTGCTCATTGATCTGGCGAAAACCATCTATACCTATGCGAAGGATATACCCGGAGGCACCGGCACCATTCAGCTCGTTGCAGCGTTTTTCCAGCGCAGCTTCTCCCAGAAGGCCGCTGACATTGTCCGCCTCCTGTCGGGCACCGATCTCATTGATACA
>CAZUBP010000080.1:2596-7543 GCA_964618605.1 uncultured Lachnospiraceae bacterium
CCAGAAGGCCGCTGACATTGTCCGCCTCCTGTCGGGCACCGATCTCATTGATACACCCCACAATAAAAGCAGGTGCCCCCTCACCGTTCCGGATAAGGGAACCCCGGCAATTGATCCATATGGGCTGCCGGCTTCTGCTGATCCAGCGATAGCAGATATTGTGGCTCTCTGATTTTCCTGCCCTTATGGCAGCAATAGACTCCTCCAAAAGAGGCAGATCTGCCGAGTAGACAAATTGCCCCTGTGCTGCGGACATCTGGTAAATGGTATCCCCCGGCAGAGCAAAACGCTCCACAGCACTTTCCGATATGTAGAAAATATCATTGTCCAGGTCACTGATGAACAGGTAATCGTTCATGCAGTCGGAAAATACCTTAAGCAGCTGTCGGGTGGTGTCAAAATTTTCCGTTTCCGTAAGCATATCTCCCAGTGCACTCTTGGGACGCAGCGGTTTTTTCTCCCCGGAGCCCTCTGTCCGATAAATAGTATAGCACCCCTTGCCTCTCCGTTTTGACAGATACATGGCCTGATCGGCACAGTAAAACAGCTGGCTGTAGTCCCTGCCGCACACGGAGGTGGTGCTGACACCCATACTCACCGTTATGTTAAATCCCTGGAAGGGGAAACAGAGCTTCTGAAAAACTCTCTCTACCATGCCGTCCAGATCCTCCGGCTCGTTGAGGAAGAGCACGAACTCATCCCCGCCTACCCGGACGGCGATATCCTTCATACGGCAGGTCTGCTGTAAAACTGTGGATACCTGCTGCAACACCTTATCCCCGAAAAGGTGGCCCCGACTGTCATTCGCCTTTTTGAAGGCATCCACATCAAAAAGCAGCATCACATAATTTTGGTCCGTGCGGGAAAGCAGCCGTTCCCGGATCATCAGCTCTCCGCTGACATGATTCATGAGGCCTGTCAGCAGATCCTGGGTAGCCTTCTTGGTCATCTCCTGAACCTTTGTCTTTTGCTCATACTGCCCGGTAATATCTTTCAGACATACCAGTCCCAGGATATCCCCGGTTTCTTCATCATCGGACATCTGTATACTTTTATTCACCCAGATAATGTTGCCATACACATCTCTGGTACTGTACTGGATGGATTTTGTGGTTACTCCCTGATGGTAGAGATCCAGAAGCTTTTCGCAGCTGTCCATCCGTCGATAAGCACTCATGCACTCATCGGTTACCCGTCTTGACCACCGGGAACAATATTCGTTATAGGAACAGGGTGCCCGCATATCCACCACAGGGAGCACCAGCGCTTCATGGTTCTCCTTTTTCTGGGTAAACTCGCTCTCGATCACATCTGCAGTCAGATCTACCTGATAGACAACGATGGATTCTGTGAACACGGCTTGTCTGTATTGCTTGTCATACTGCATTTTTCAGTCTCTCTTTCTTCTGTACTTTGTATAACTTGCTTTTCTTTTCTGTATTGCCTGTTTCCTGTAAATTGCGTTCAAAAAGGACAGCCATATATAGATGACTGTCCCCTGTTCTTATACCTCTAAAATCAGATAGCTTCCGTCACCTACGGTAAATACCTCCTGAGCCTCCAGAAGGTCGTCGTCTGTCATGCCGTCTACGTCCACACCGGCAGATTCCATATATTCCCGGACTTCCTTTACAGAGTGTACCACTACTGCCATGCAGTCCTCCAGAAATTCCTCTGCCTCCTCGTAGGTCTCCGCTACCGGCTCATCGTAAAGCCGTCCCTGCTGCTGTAAAAAGGCCAGAATGCATTCCTCACTGTATTCTCCCATGCTGTACACCTCCATTATCTACTGATTTCCTTCAGTATTCTTTCCAGACTGTGTTCCACCGTATCCGTATGCTCCCCGGTCAGTTCATAGACCCCCGGCACTGCCGTGTCCATGGTCACCGGCCTTCCCACATAGGTCAGCATCTCCCAGTCGTTAAAATTATCACCGAAAGCCATACACTCCTCCGGAGCGATGCCCAGGCGTTCCAGGATCTTCTCCAGTCCCGTCCTTTTGCTCACCTGCTTGGGCATCATGTCCAGCCAGGCGTTTCCGCTGGTCACCACATGCACCCGGTCTCCGTAGGTCTGTTTCCAGTAATCCGCACAGGCCGCCACGCCCTCTCTGGCGTACACGGAGATCTTGAAATAGGGTTCCCGGGTATCCAGAATGTCCTTAACCACCGTCACATTGTTGCCTACCACATCCCGCATATGGGACACGTAAGACTCCTCCTTTGGCATAAGGTAGCTGGTGTGCACACCGGACAGCAGGACCTCCTCCCCTTCCCGGGAAAGAATATCCTTCATGATCTCCTGTCCCAGCTGGCGATCCATACATTCCCGGTGGAGCATCTCCCCCTCCAGAAAGCTGAGGCAGCCGTTTTCACAGATATAGGCGATCTCATCTGCCACCGGAGCAAAAAGCCGTCTCTGATTGTCATACTGGCGTCCGCTGGCGGAGACAAAGATAATGCCCTTCTCCCTGTACAGACGGTGTATAAGGCCGCAGGCCTCCTTGCCCAGAGACTGTGCTCCCTCCAGGAGCAGTGTGCCGTCCAGATCACTGGCTATCAGTTTAATCATATGTATTCTCCCTTTCGGGCTACTATGCCCATATTAAAACATTACGAAACTTAATGCAACTGCGGTACCGAAAATTTTCGTTAGCTTAACACCCTTTTTCGCTATTTTCGTCATTTTAGCTATCTTTTTGGTTAAATGCTGTAAATAATGCCCTTACGGCGCTTTCCAGCTTATCCCCCGGCAGGGTGCCGTACCCCAACAGCAGGCAATCCTTCTTCAGCGTTTCCCCTGTCATGGCATACTCAGACAGACAGTAGATGCGGATCCCCGCCCCGGCTGCCCTGGCTTTATATTCCCGGGGATCTTCCCCCTCAGGCAGCTCCAGCAGAATGTGCAGTCCGGCATTTTCTCCCCGGATGTTCATCTCCGGGGCCTGCTGCCTGACAGCCTCCACCAGGGCATCGTGCTTGGTCTTATATATGCTGCGCATATGGTTGAGATGCCGTTCAAAGTATCCCTGGCGGATAAACTGCTCCAGCACCCGCTGATCCAGACGGGATACCGTGGTGGAGAAGCAGGCGGCCTGCCGCTGATATACCGGCACCAGGGCCTTAGGCAGCACCATATAGCTGATACGGATGGAAGGGGCGATGGATTTGGAAAAGGTGCCCAGATACACTACCCTTTTACCGCCCTCATACCCCTGAAGTGCCGGCAGGGGACGGCTTTTATACCGAAATTCACTGTCGTAATCGTCCTCTATAATATAGCCCTTCTGCTCTCTGGCCCAGCGAATCAGCTGCACCCGCCGCTCCACAGACATGGCTGTACCTGTGGGGAACTGATGGGAGGGCATAACATAGGCAAGAGTCGCCCCGGTTTCGGCCAGCTGTGCTGTCTCCATGCCCTCCTGATCCCAGCCTACAGGAACCACCTTATAGCCGAAGGAGGCAAAGCAGCGGCAGGCATTGATATAGGTAGGATTTTCCATGGCCACCACCTGATCCTTTCCCAGGATCACCGACAGCAGAAACAACAGATAATCGTTTCCCGCACCTACCACGATCTGGGAAGGATGGCACTCTATACCTCTGGCATAGTGGAGATACTCACAGAGGGCTTCCCGAAGTCCCTCCTCACCCTGGGCCTCACCCTGATCAAACATATGCTGCTCTGTATCCAGCAGAGCGCTTCTGGTGAGGCGGTTCCAGGTGGTAAAGGGAAAGCCCTGTTCATCTATACCGTTCAGGGCAAAATCCCATTTCCACCGGGTCTTTTCCTGCTTTTGGGCGGGCTCCGGCGCTTCCTCCAGGGGAATTTCATAGAGAGAGGCAATATCACAGACAAAATACCCTCTGCAGGGCTCAGGCTCAATATACCCCTCCTCCTGAAGCTTTCCGTAGGCCAGATCCACCGTACTGCGGCTCACCTGAAGATGGGCCGCCAGAGCTCTGGCGGAAGGCAGCTTATCCCCGCAATGCATCTGTCCCTTGCGGATCTCTCTGCGAATATGGCTGTAGATCTGTTCGTACAGGGGCCGTTTGCTCTCCGGCTCCAGATAAATGGTCAGTTCCCGCATAATACTCCCCCTGATAGTAAAAAAGGGCTGTGCACATACACAGCCCCGTTCTATTCTTATTTCGGCAGCTTAAAGGAGCTCTTCAGGGAAACGATCCTGTTAAAGACAGGTGCGCCCTCCTTAGAATCCTTGCTGTCCACACAGAAATATCCGTTTCTCACAAACTGGAAGCTTTCTCCTACCTTGGCTTCCTGTAAAGCAGGCTCCACATAGGCCTGACATACGGTGAGAGAATTGGGATTGATGTTCATAGAACCGTCATCATTGTATACGCCCTTTTCCTCATCAATAAGATTCTCATACAGACGTACCTCGCAGGCTGCTGCTGTGGGAGCATATACCCAGTGGATGGTTCCCTTTACCTTACGGCCGGTAAAGCCGGTGCCGCACTTGGTCTCCGGGTCATAGGTACAGTGTACTGTAGTAATGTTGCCCTCTTCATCCTTCTCAAAGCCTACGCATTTTACAAAATAGGCACTCATCAGGCGCACTTCATTGTCGGGATACAGTCTCTTATATTTCTTCGGCGGGATCTCCATGAAATCCTCACGCTCAATATACAGCTCCCGGCCAAAGGGCACCATACGCTTGCCCAGCTCTTCATTTTCCAGGTTGTTGTCTGCCTCCAGATATTCCACCTGACCCTCGGGATAGTTGTCGATCACCAGCTTGATGGGATCCAGAATGGCCATCATACGGGGACGTTTCAGCTTCAGATCCTCACGGATACAATACTCCAGCATAGCATAATCCACAGAGCTGTTGGCCTTGGCTACACCGCAGAGATCCACAAACATTTTGATGGATTCCGGGGTAAAGCCTCTTCTTCTCAGAGCGGCAATGGATACAAGGCGGGG
>CAZUBP010000081.1:0-7528 GCA_964618605.1 uncultured Lachnospiraceae bacterium
CATAAGAAAACCGTACGTGCCATCAAGGTACATGCCGATATGTCCAAGGGCTTCCATGAGAAGTTGCTGAAATTCGCCACCTCCATCGGAATGGGCGGACTGGGCTACCTGGAGGTACAGGAGGATGGCTCCTATAAGGGACCCATCGATAAATTTATTCCTGAGGATATGAAGGAAGAGATGAGACAGCTGGGCGCTCTGGAAACAGGAGATACCATCTTCTTTATCGCAGATAAGGAAAAACGGGCAGCAGAATATGCCGGACAGCTGCGCACAGAGCTGGGCAAACGTCTGGATCTTATAGAAAAGAATGCTTTCCGTTTCTGCTTCATCAATGACTTCCCCATGTATGAGTATGATGAGCAGGAGAAGAAGCTGATCTTTACCCACAACCCCTTCTCCATGCCCCAGGGCGGTTTGAAGGCTCTGGAAACCATGGATCCGGAAGAGATCCTGGCTTACCAGTACGATATCGTATGCAACGGCGTAGAGCTTTCCTCCGGTGCAGTGAGAAATCATGACCTGGATATCATGGTGAAGGCCTTTGCACTGGCCGGTTACACAGAGGAAGAGCTGAAGGCAAAATTCGGCGCTCTGTATAACGCTTTCCAGTTTGGTGCTCCGCCTCACGCCGGTATGGCACCTGGTGTTGATCGTATGATCATGCTGCTGCGCAACGAAGAAAACATCCGTGAAGTCATTCCCTTCCCCATGAACGGAAATGCTCAGGATCTTATGTGCGGCGCTCCTGGAGAGGTAACCGAGACACAGCTTCGGGAAACCCATATTAAAGTAAGAGATTAAGTGCGAATTTTCGCACTTTGCGCAGGGCAGCTTATTGTCAGTGGATTTTGGATATGTCATAATCTGTAGTAGATGAGAAACGGAGGAACTATCCATGAACAGAGCGAGCGGTATACTGCTTCCCATTTCAAGCCTTCCGTCCCCTTATGGTATCGGAACCTTTTCCCGGGAAGCCTATGAATTTGCAGACAAGCTGGCTGAGGCAGGACAGAGCTATTGGCAGATATTGCCCTTAGGGCCTACCGGCTACGGGGATTCCCCCTATCAGCCCTTTTCCACCTTCGCAGGAAATCCTTATCTGATCGATCTGGATACGCTGGTGGAGGAGGGACTGCTGACCAAGGCAGAATGCGAGGCAGCGGATCTGACGGGACACCCCAATTATGTGGAATACGGTAAACAGTATGAGAATCGGTATCCTCTGCTGCGGAAGGCTTACCAGCGAAGCCATATAGCCGAGGATAAAGAGTTTCAGGCCTTTGTAGAGGAAAATCAGTGGTGGCTGAAGGATTATGCCCTTTTTATGGCGGTGAAAAAGTGCTTTGACGGGGCTTCCTGGAAGGACTGGGCCACAGATATCCGGCTGCGCTGGGACTATTCCCTGGACTACTATTACCGTACCTATCCCAGTGAGATCGAGTTTTACGAGTTCTTACAGTACAAGTTTTTTGAACAGTGGACAAAGCTGAAGGCCTATGCCAATGACAAGGGGATCCGGTTTATCGGCGATCTGCCTATCTATGTTTCCTTTGACAGCGCAGATGCCTGGGCCTGTCCCCAGCTGTTCCAGTTTGATGATGAGAATTACCCGGTTCGGGTGGCCGGTGTGCCCCCGGATGCCTTTTCGGACACAGGCCAGCTGTGGGGCAATCCCCTGTATCGCTGGGACTATCATAAGCAGACCGGGTATGACTGGTGGATCCGCCGTATGCGTCATGCCAGGAAGCTGTATGATGTGGTTCGTATCGATCATTTCCGTGGCTTTGACGAATACTTTTCCATTCCCGCAGGGGAGGAAACAGCGGTAAACGGCCGTTGGGAAAAGGGACCGGGGCTGGAGCTTTTTGAGACACTGAAAAAGGCGGTTCCGGATATGGAGGTCATAGCGGAGGATCTGGGCATTATTACTCCCTCCGTGGAAAAGCTGGTGGCAGACAGCGGCTTCCCCAATATGCGGGTGCTGGAGTTCGGCTTTGAACCTACGGATCCCATGAGCAACCATATGCCTTACCGTTACGATCAAAACTGCGTAGTCTATACCGGTACTCATGATAATGAGACATTGATGGGCTGGTATGACGGACTGGACAAGAAACGTAAGAAATACCTGGAAGAGTATCTGGAGAATGCCTGCGGCAGACAGGATACCGTTGGCTGGGATCTGATCCGACTGGTGATGATGAGCAGCGCCAATCTGTGTGTGATCCCCATGCAGGATTATCTGATGCTGGGAAATGAAGCCCGGATGAACCATCCCTCCACTCTGGGAGCCAACTGGAAATGGCGAATGGGCCGGGATGATTTTGAGGATAAGCTGGTACAGAAGATACGTCGGCTGACGGAACACGCCTTCCGTACCCTCCCGGTGGAGGAGCCGGAAGCTGCAGCAGAAGAGGAACCGGAAAATGCATCGGCAGAAGCTGTCGAGGAGATAACAGAATAAACCTACAGATACAAAGGTGTATCTTTCGGGCAAAGGGGCAGTCCCTTCTTTGCCGGAGGATGCACCTTTTTTGTTTAGAAATAAGGAGAAAAAATGAAAGACAAACCCATAGTGATTCAGGAACTGGACACCATAGATTATCAGATCATTGAGATGCTGCAGAAAAATGCGAGAACCTCAGCAAAAGAGATTTCGGAAAAGGTCTATCTGTCATCCACGGCGGTTGCTGCCAGAATAGACAGACTGGTACAGCGGGGAATTCTGGACGGTTTTACCATCCGGGTAAATGCGGAAGCTCTGGGATATGCCATCAGAGCCTTTATCAGTCTGGCACTGGAACCACGGCAGAAAAAGGAATTTTATCCTTATATAGAGGCGGTGCCCAATGTGATCGCCTGTCACTGTGTAACGGGAGATTTCGCCATGCTGCTGGAGGTGGTATTTAAGGATACAGCCCAGCTGGATACCTTCATAGATGAGCTGCAGAGATTCGGTCACACCAGAACCATGATCTGCTTTTCCTCTCCGGTAATGCACAGGGAACACTTTGCCTGCCCGGAAAAAGATGGAGAATGAGAAAAAATCACGTGCAAATAGACAGAATGTAGGGGCCTTCCTGCCAGGTGGTGATCCTGGAGGCCAGAGGCTCCTCCCAGACATCAAAGGAAGTAAGGGGAACGGTGAGACCGCTGCCGGTATATTTTACCCAGGCTTCCTTTCGGGTCCAGAAGGTAAAGAAAAGAGAGAGATCATCGGGGGCAGCCTGGAGCAGGGAAAGCTCATGGGCAGTCCCTAAATTTTTGCCCAGACGCATAGCATGAGGGCGTACCTTTTCTATATCAATGCCTACCGGTTGGGCGGCAAAGGTCAGTACAGCGGCATCCAGGGTGTAGGAAAGAGAAAAGTAAAGCCGGGGAGCATTGGCAAAAAAAGGTTTGCCGTGTTCCCCTTTTTCGTAGATAAGCTCTTCGAGGGTGCAGCCAAGGCGGGCGGAAGCTTCTGCATACAGACGCACATGGGCATACAGCTTTAGCTGGCGTTTCTTTTCGTCCTTAATGCGCTCTATGGCCTCCCGCTCCTGAGAAGCCAGACAGGGCAGCACCTCATTTTTCTCCTGAGGAGAGAGGGGGCGGGGCTGCAGCAGCAGAATCTCTTCTTTCATGGGTAACCTCCCGAATGGATCTGTGATATTCTGGGCATATCATAGCAAAAGAACCTGAGAAAAGCAAATAATATGGATTGACAAGGGGAAACGGTGCGCTTATAATGCAAGTAAGCTATTCATACAAAAGTAGTAGGAATATAGTACATTAAAATGCATTGATGGGAGGCGAGAGGCAATGAAAATTTCAACAAGAGGCCGTTACGCACTGCGTCTTATGATTGAACTGGCAATGAATCAGGAGGGCAGTCCGGTGAGGATCAAGGATGTAGCCACCAGACAGTCTATTTCCGCAAAATACCTGGAGCAGATCGTTTCCGTACTGGTAAAGGCTCGCTATGTGCGCAGTATCCGTGGTCCCCAGGGGGGCTATCATCTGGTGAAAAAGCCGGAGGAATACCGGGTAGGGGATATTATTCGTTTGATCGAGGGAGATATGTCCCCGGTGAGCTGTCTGGAGGATGCAGAAAACAATTGCCCCAGACAGGCTGGTTGTGTTACACTTCGTATCTGGAAGGAACTGGATGATGCCATGAGAGGCGTGCTGGACAAGTATACCCTGGCAGATCTGGTTCAGTGGCAGGAGGAAACTGCCCAGAATTACGTCATCTGACGACAGAAAGGAACGAAGTAATTTGCACAATTTTTGGAAACATTTTACCGGTGGGCTGAACAGCCGTACCGTGACAGCCGTGCTTTTGGGCAATGTGATCACGGGAACAGGGGTTGCTATCCTGCGATTTTCCCTCATGGGAAACGATCCCTATACGGCTTCCACACTGGCCATCAGCCAGGGCCTGGGCATCGGTCTGGGAAACTATCAGCTGCTGCTGAACCTGGTGCTGCTGGTGATCCAGCTGCTCTTTGGCCGGAAATATCTGGGCTTCGGCACCATCATCAACATGTGCTTCCTGGGGTATATCGTACAGTTTGTCAGCTATGTACTGAGCACGATCTTTAGCACCATGGAGGGGCAGGGCCTGCTTCTTCGCCTGTTGGTAATGCTGGTATCTCTGCTGGTGATCTCCTTCGGACTGGCCATGTACCAGACGGCAGATCTGGGGGTAGCTCCCTATGATTTCCTGGCACTGGGTATGACGGAGCATCTGCCTACACCCTATTTCGTGAATCGGGTGATCACCGACGGCGCCTGCGTACTGCTGATCGTAGCTGCCGTGCTTACAGGGCTGATTGACTGGAGCGGCAGCAATCTGGGACTGGGTACGATCTTCTGTGCCTT
The DNA here is from genome assembly GCA_964618605.1 of uncultured Lachnospiraceae bacterium. Lineage (GTDB taxonomy): Bacteria > Bacillota > Clostridia > Lachnospirales > Lachnospiraceae > UBA11957. Next base: position 4,870 of record CAZUBP010000081.1, read on the forward strand.
TGAACTGGGACCCTTTATCAACATGTTTATGCCCTGGAACAGAAAATGGATATTACAGGAAAAATAAGAAAAAGCTTTCTCCGAGAGAAAAAATCTCGGGAGAAAGCTTTTTTGTATTACTTCATTTGTAAGAAGCATGCTTATTTTCCGGCGAGATCAGCTTCCACAGCAGCTCTGTCGGGCATGGCAGGAATGGCGCCTCGTTTTTCCACACAGAGACCGGCTACACTGTTGGCGAAACGAAGGAAACGGTGAGCCTGCTCCTCAGTAAGGGCAGCGGGACTGGCCTGCTCGTCCACGAGGCAGGTAAGAATACCGCCCCAGAAGGAATCACCGGCACCGGTAGTGTCCACTACAGTACGCTTGCTTCCCTTTTCTCTGACGGTGAAGTTGGCTGTTTTCAGCAGGGCACCCTCGGAACCCAGGGTCACCACGACGCAGGAAACGCCCTGGGATAATAAAACATCAGCGGCAGCTTCCGGATCCTCTTTGCCGGTAAGCAGAGCTGTCTCCTCATCGGAGATCTTCATGATGTCCACATAGGGAATGGGCTTTCGCATCTGGGCAATGGCGGTATCGGTATCCGGCCACAGCGGTGCCCGGTAATTGGGATCGTAGGAGATCAGGGCCCCGGCCTTTTTTGCCTTTTCCACAGCGGCTATGGTAGCCGAGCGGGCCGGTTCGTCAGTAAGGGACAGGGAACCGAAATGAAAGATCCGGGTATTTTCCAGCTGGTCATCCAGCAGCTCCTCCGGGCGCAGCTGGGTATCTGCACCGGGCTTCCGGGCAAAGGAAAAGCTTCGCTCTCCGTTTTTCAGGGAAACGAAGGCCAGGGTGGTGAAATAGTCGGGATCCACCACCAGTCCCCGGGTATCAATACCACAGTTGTCCAGCGTGTCCTTCAGCAGATGGCCGTGCATATCCTCCCCAACCTTGCCGATAAAGCCTGTGCGGCAGCCCAGACGTGTCATGGCTGTCAGTACATTGGCCGGGGCGCCGCCGGGGTTCTGCTCAAACAGATTGGCACCGCTCTCTGAGGTTCCGTGAGGGGTAAAATCGATCAGGACTTCACCCAGGGCAAGTACGTCATACATGATATCTTCCTCCAAGTATTGTTTTTTTACAGTACCTACAGTTTAGCACACAATAGCTCCGGAGGAAATCAAATTTCCCATATTACCGGGGCTTTTTTACGGAAGTGCTTGATTTTTCACAGCAATATAGGTAAAGTATAAGATGTATGTCAAGAGGATGAAATTATTGCCATCCGGCGAGAGGAGATAGATAAACATGAGTCAGGTATACAATCCAAAGGTCATTGAGAAAAAGTGGCAGCAGATTTGGGATGAGAAAAAAGCTTTTGCCGCTACCGATGACTACAGCAAACCGAAATTTTACGCATTGGTAGAGTTCCCTTATCCTTCAGGACAGGGACTTCATGTGGGACATCCCCGTCCCTATACAGCATTGGACATCGTAGCCAGAAAGAAAAGAATGCAGGGCTACAATGTACTGTATCCCATGGGATGGGACGCTTTCGGCCTTCCCACCGAGAATTATGCTATCAAGAACAAGATCCACCCGAAGATCGTTACCAAGAATAATGTAGCCCGTTTCAAAAACCAGCTTCATTCTCTGGGTTATTCCTTCGACTGGGACAGAGAGATCAACACCACAGATCCCAACTATTACAAGTGGACCCAGTGGATCTTCCTGAAATTGTTTAAGGCAGGACTGGCCTACAAGACAGAGATGCCCATTAACTGGTGTACCTCCTGTAAATGCGGTCTGGCCAACGAAGAGGTAGTCAACGGCGTCTGCGAGCGCTGCGGCAGCGAGGTCGTTCGTAAGGTAAAGAGCCAGTGGATGCTGAAGATCACCGCTTACGCTGACAAGCTTATTGACGATCTGGACGGCGTGGATTATATCGAACGTGTTAAGGTTTCCCAGAAAAACTGGATCGGCCGTTCCAACGGTGCCGAGGTAGAGTTCTCTCTGAAGGACAAAGAGGATAAGCTGAAGATCTATACCACCAGACCGGATACTCTTTTCGGTGTTACCTATATGGTAGTGTCTCCGGAGCATCCTTATCTGGAGAAATACAAAGCAGAGATCAAGAATTATGCAGACATCGTAGCCTATAGAGAGCAGGCTGCCAGAAAGTCTGATTTTGAGCGTACAGAGCTGGCCAAGGACAAGACCGGCGTGCAGATCGAGGGACTTTCCGCTATCAATCCCGTTAACGGCAAGGAGATCCCCATCTGGGTATCCGATTATGTACTGATGTCCTACGGTACCGGTGCTATCATGGCCGTTCCGGCTCACGATACCCGTGACTGGGAGTTTGCAAAGAAATTTGATCTGCCCATTATCGAGGTTATTGCCGGTGGTGATGTGGAGAAAGAAGCCTTTACCGATGTAGCTACAGGTACACTGGTAAATTCCGGTTTCCTTACCGGTAAATCCGTGGAGGAGGCTAAGAAGGCTATTATTGAATGGCTGGAAAAAGAGGGCGTAGGTACCCAGAAGAGAAACTTCAAGCTTCGTGACTGGGTATTCTCCAGACAGCGTTACTGGGGCGAGCCTATTCCCATTGTAAAATGTCCCAAGTGCGGTTATGTGCCCATCAATGAGAGCGAGCTGCCTCTGGAACTGCCGG
>CAZUBP010000082.1:0-7516 GCA_964618605.1 uncultured Lachnospiraceae bacterium
CATTTTTACAGATTTATCAGGGGATGAGAATTCCGCTGACCAGGACAAAATGGGAGGGCAGACGGCCATCCTCCATCCATTCCAGCTTCAATCCCATCAGTTTTTCCACGGTCAGGCCGACGTTTCCACCCAGGGATTCCAGAGAATGGCGCAGGGTATCCGGGAAGCGACAGGGTTTTCCTTCCAATTTGGCACAGTTTCCCTTGCATTTGGAGCAGCTGCCGCCGGAGGAGAGACATACGCTGCCGGGGAACTCCTTTTCCTTGCTGAAAACATAATCTGCAAGGTTGTCCTTTCCCTGGGATAAAAGCTCTTCCAGAAGCTGCTTTACCTCCTCCGGGGTATAGCGTCTTTCGTGATATTCCGGATCCAGGATCAGCTTGTGGGCGTAGAGCTTCAGGGTCTTGAACTGTTTCCAGTAGGATTCCACGTCGAAATCGTAAGGGGGACAGGACCAGGTCTTGTTGTAGTTGGGACAGGCGGCGCAGGCTTTCTCGAAGGTAGGAATATCCACATAGTCTCTGAGGTAGTCCTCCACGGAAATCTCTGCTTCGTGGCGGGATATAGTATACATAAACGGGGCTCCTTTCGGCATTTTTCTTTCATTATAACACTATTTTTTCATGGTCAACACAGAGATTACGGGCGAAAAAGAATAAAAAGAAAGTAAAAAACAATGATTTGATTATCAAATAACTTGACAAACAAAGTAAAAGGGGGTATGCTTTGGAAATCAAAATAATGACCAGTGAGGAGGAGAAACTATGGCGGTATCCATTCGTGCAACAGGATCCAGTCTGCCTGCATATGAAATGAAAAATGAAGAGTGGACCAGGTACGTGGAGACAAGCGATACATGGATCCGGGAGCGAACCGGTATCGAAAGCCGACATATAGCCAAAGAGGAAAGCTGTGTATCCCTGGCGGTGGCAGCGGCCCGGCAGGCTCTTACTACTGCCCATGTGGCAGCGGAGGAGCTGGATCTCATTCTGGTCAGTACCACAACGGCGGAACATATTCTTCCCTGTGCCGCCTGCGAGGTACAGGCACAGCTTGGCGCCAGTCATGCCGTGTGCTTTGATATGAATGCTGCCTGCAGCGGATTTTTGCTGGCCTACACTACTGCCATGAGCGGTATTGAGGCGGGAGTATACAAAAAGGCGCTGATCATAGGCAGTGAATGTATGAGCCATCTGCTGAACTGGAAGGATAAAACCACCTGCATTCTCTTTGGAGACGGGGCGGGTGCCATGCTTCTGGAGGGAGCGCCGGGGCCGGGATATCTTCCCGTATGCTACTCGGATGGCAGCAAAAAGGATGCCCTTCTCTGCAAAAACCGTCATGACGGGGCGGCCAGGGAGCTGACGGATCCCGCATATTATCTGCAGATGGACGGCCAGGCGGTGTTTAAGTTTGCCCTTCGCCGTGTTCCTGAGGCCATCAACCAGGTGCTGGACATAAATCACATGAAAAAAGAGGATATTCGTTTCTACATTCTCCATCAGGCCAATCGCCGCATTGTAGAAGGGGTCGCCCGTCATCTTAAGGAACCGGTGGATAAGTTCCCTATGAATATGGCCCACTGTGGAAATACCTCCTCCGCCAGCATCCCTATTTTGCTGGATGAACTGAACCGAAAAGGTGAGCTTCATGCCGGGGACAAGCTGGTACTGGCGGGCTTTGGCGCAGGTCTTACCTGGGGCGCCGCAATTGTCACATGGTAATATCCGTATTTTGCGGAACACAAATAAAGTAAAGAAAAAACAGGAGATAAAAAAATGACAGAGAAAATTATTGAACTTACAGCAGCACATTTAGGATTAGAGCAGGATACCATCAGCGAGACTTCCTCCTTCAAGGAAGATCTGGGTGTAGATTCCCTGGATCTCTTCGAGCTGGTTATGGAAATGGAAGAGGAATTCGGTATTGAGATTCCCTCCGAGGATCTGGAAAACCTGAACACCATCGGCGACGTAGCAAAATATATCGAGAGCCGTCAGTAAGAGAGGACATCATGAAAACAGAGATTACAGAACTTTTAGGTATTACCTATCCCATTATCCAGGGCGGTATGGCCTGGGTGGCCGAACATCACCTGGCAGCCGGCGTATCCAATGCCGGTGGTCTGGGTATTATCGGTGCTGCCAATGCACCTGCAGAATGGGTAAGAGAACAGATTCAGGCAGCAAAGAAGCTGACAGACAAGCCTTTTGGGGTCAATGTTATGCTGATGAGCCCCTATGCCGATGAGGTGGCAAAGGTGATTGCCGAGGAAGAGGTAAAGGTAGTCACTACAGGTGCCGGTAATCCGGAAAAATATATGGAGCTTTGGAAGGGTGCCGGGGTAAAGGTTATTCCGGTGGTGGCTTCCGTGGCTCTGGCCAAACGCATGGAGCGCTGCGGTGCTGACGCCGTTATCGCCGAGGGCTGTGAATCCGGCGGACATATCGGAGAGAGTACCACCATGACACTGGTACCCCAGGTAGTGGATGCTGTGCAGATCCCGGTGATCGCTGCAGGCGGTATCGCCGACGGCAGAGGAATCGCTGCGGCATTTATGCTGGGTGCTAAGGGCGTTCAGATGGGTACCTCCTTTATCGTAACTGAGGAGTGCCAGGTGCATGAAAACTATAAGCAGCAGATCCTGAAAGCAAAGGATATTGATACCAGAGTAACCGGCCGCAGTACCGGTCACCCTGTGCGTACCCTGCGCAATGAGACTACCAAAGTCTATCTGGAAAAAGAAAAACAGGGCGCATCCTTTGAAGAGCTGGAAGGACTGACCATCGGAGGTCTCCGTCGTGCTGTGCAGGAGGGAGATGTGAAGAAGGGCAGCGTTATGGCCGGACAAAGTGCCGGTATGGTGAAGGAGCTCACCACCTGTGCTGCATTGATGGAGCGTCTCGTAAAGGAGACAGATGATTTGGTGAAAGGAACAGGATTGTATGCGTAAGATTGCCTTTCTGTATCCCGGACAGGGCGCCCAGAGCGCCGGTATGGGAAAAGATTTTTATGAGAAAAGTTCTCTTGCTGCTGAGCTGTATGACCGTGCTTCTGAACTGCTGGAGCTGGATATGCCTAAGCTGTGCTTTGAGGAAAATGATCTGCTGGATCATACCTCCTATACCCAGCCGGCACTGGTAACTACCTGTCTGGCTATGACGAGAGTACTGCGTCAGGAGGGTATCCAGCCGGATATCACGGCAGGACTGAGTCTGGGAGAATATGCGGCCATAGCGGCAGCCGGCGGCTTTTCCGAGGAAGAAGCTATCCGCCTGGTGCGTAAAAGAGGCATTCTCATGGAGAACGGTGTGCCCCGGGATTTCGGAGGCATGTGTGCTATTCTGGCGCTGGACGAAAAGATCATAGAGGACGTTCTTGCCGATATGGAGGACGTGACCATTGCCAATTATAACTGTCCCGGACAGATCGTTATTACAGGCCGCCGGGATGCTGTGGAGGCAGCGGCAGAGAAGCTGAAGGCAGCAGGGGCCAGACGTACCATGATGCTGAAGGTGGACGGACCCTTCCATTCTCCCTTCCTGTCCCAGGCAGGGGAAGAGCTGCGGGCAGATCTGGACAAGGTAGCCTATCAGCCCCTGCAGATTCCCTATGTAACCAATGTGACAGCGGAGGAAGTGAGAGATATTGCAGAGACTCCCCAGCTGCTTTGCCGACAGGTGTCCTCACCGGTACGTTTTATGCAGAGCCTGAAAGGGATGCTGGAGAACGGCGTGGATTGCTTTATCGAGATCGGCCCGGGAAAAACTCTCACAGGATTTCTGCGGAAAATTGACCGACAGGTACAGGTATACAATGTATCCTCCTTTGAGGACGTACAAAAGGTAAAGGAGGCTCTCCATGTCTGAGAAGATAGCAATTGTCACCGGCGCCAGCCGGGGTATCGGAGCAGCTATTGCCAAAAAGCTGGCCGGACAGGGTATGCTGGTGGTGCTTAATTACAGCGGCAGCCGTGAACGGGCTCTGGCAGTACAGCAGGAGATTGCTGAACAGGGCGGCAAGGCAGAAATTCGCCAGTGGGATGTATCTGACAGCGAACAGTGCGAAGCTGCCGTTAAGGAAATAATGGAAACCTACGGCCATGTGGATGTACTGGTAAACAATGCCGGTATTACCCGGGATGGCCTTTTAATGCGCATGAGCGACGAGGATTTCTCTCGGGTTATGAATGTAAACCTGGGAGGAGCCTTTCATATGATGAAACAGGTCTCCCGGCATATGCTGAAGGCAAGAAAGGGCAGAATTATCAATATTGCTTCTGTAGTGGGCCTGATGGGAAATGCCGGACAGGTAAATTATGCTGCTTCCAAGGCAGGCATTATCGGGGCAACAAAGTCAGCAGCCAAAGAGCTGGCCAGCCGCGGCATTACCGTTAATGCGGTGGCGCCGGGCTTTATTGCCACAGAGATGACAGATGCATTAAACGAGAAGGTGCAGCAGCAGATCAAGACACAGATTCCCATGGGAACCTTTGGTCAGCCGGAGGATATTGCCAACTGCGTAGCCTTTCTGGCTTCAGAGGAGGCAGCCTATATAACAGGACAGGTACTCCAGGTAGACGGCGGTATGTTGATGTAGGAAGGAACACAGAGAGATGAAAAGACGAGTGGTGATTACAGGACTTGGTGCAGTGACCCCCATAGGCAACACCGTACCGGAATTCTGGGACAGCATTAAGGCAGGCCGTATCGGCATTGGGCCTATTACAAAATTTGACACAACAGAGTACAAGGTGAAAATTGCGGCAGAGGTAAAGGGTTTTGACCCCAAGGCCCATATGGACATGAAGTCTGCCCGGAGAATGGATCCCTTTTCCCAGTTTGCAGTGGCAGCGGCAAAGGAAGCCTTTGCAGATGCCGGACTGAACATGGAGGAGGAAGATCCCTACCGTGTTGGTGTCTGTGTAGGTGCCGGTGTAGGCAGCCTGGAAGGCATGGAGAAGAATGCGGAAAAGGTGCTGAACGGGAAGCCGGGAAGAGTTCATCCTCTGTTTGTGCCTATGATGATCTCCAATATGGCAGCGGGGAATATTTCTATTCAGCTGGGGCTCATGGGTAAGTGTACCGATGTGGTAACTGCCTGTGCCTCCGGAACACATTGTGTGGGTGATGCCCTGAGGGCGATCCAGTACGGAGATGCCGAGGTAATGGTAGCCGGAGGTACGGAAAGCTGTATCTGCGGTACCGGCGTGGCAGGCTTCACCGCCCTGACGGCACTGTCCACTGCAGAGGATCCCGCCAAAGCTTCCCTTCCCTTTGATCAGGAGAGAGGCGGCTTTGTGCTGGGTGAGGGTGCCGGTATTGTGATCATGGAAGAGCTGGAGCATGCAAAAAAACGTGGCGCTCATATTTATGCTGAGGTAGTGGGCTACGGTGCTACGGCAGACGCCTACCATGTAACCTCTCCCAGAGAGGACGGCGCCGGTGCGGCAAGAGCCATGACACTGGCCATGGAGGAAGCCGGAGTGAAGCCGGAGGAAGTGACCTATATCAATGCCCACGGTACGGGAACACATCACAACGATCTTTTTGAGACGAGAGCTATTCATCTGGCCTTCGGAGAAGCGGCGAAAAAGCTGCATATCAATTCCACCAAGTCCATGACCGGCCATCTGTTGGGCGGTGCCGGTGGTGTGGAATGTGTGGTATGTGCCAAGAGCATTCAGGAGGATTTCATTCATCAGACAGTGGGAACCACCACGCCGGGAGAGGGCTGTGACCTGGATTACACCCTGGGAGCGCCGGTGGAGATGCCTGTGGAATATGCCATGAGCAATTCTCTGGGCTTCGGCGGACACAACGCCACCATTCTCCTGAAGAAATACGCAGAGTAAGCAGGCGATACAGGCTATCGCAAGAGGTAGAAGAGTATGGAAACAACAGAAAGAGAAAAACGTCATTTATCCACAAAGGAAATATGTGAGATAATTCCTCATAGACATCCCTTCCTTTTGGTGGATTATATAGAGGATTATGAGCCGGGAGAATTCGCTGTGGGCTATAAATGTGTGACCTACAGAGAGGATTTCTTTGCGGGACACTTCCCCCAGGAACCGGTTATGCCGGGGGTACTTACCATAGAGGCTCTGGCCCAGGCCGGTGCCGTGGCTATTTTGAGCCTGCCGGAAAATAAGGGAAAGATCGCCTTTTTCGGCGGTATCAAAAATGCCCGGTTCAAGGGTAAGGTAGTACCGGGGGACAAGCTGCGTCTGGAGACAAGGATCACCCGCAGAAAAGGCCCTCTGGGCATCGGCGAGGGCGTAGCTACAGTAGATGGCAAGGTGGTAGCCAGCGGTGAGCTGACGTTTATGATAGGATAGAGGATCGTCATATGAAAAAGATTTTGATTGCCAACCGAGGGGAGATCGCTGTGCGGATCATTCGTGCCTGTCGTGAGATGGGGATCCGTACCGTGGCTGTATGCTCGGAGGCAGATAAAAATGCACTGCACGCAAAGCTGGCGGACGAATGTATCTGCATCGGTCCGGCTCCTTCGGCCAAAAGCTACCTGGATATGGAGCGCATTCTCAGCGCAGCCTTTGTATCCGGAGCAGACGCCATCCATCCGGGCTTCGGCTTCCTTTCGGAGAACAGCCGTTTTGTGGCCCTGTGTGAAAAGTGCAATATTACCTTTATCGGCCCTTCTGCCCAGGTGATCGAGAGCCTGGGAGACAAGCAGAAGGCCCGGAATACTATGACAGCAGCCGGTGTGCCGGTGATCCCCGGCAGCGATCATGCCATTATGGATGCCGCTGAGGGAGCCCGTGAGGCAGAACGTATCGGTTATCCGGTGATGATCAAGGCCGCTCTGGGAGGCGGCGGCAAGGGTATGCGTACCGCCATGAATCCGGAGGAGTTTGAACATCAGTTCCTCACGGCACAGCAGGAAGCGAAAAATGCTTTTGCGGACGAGACCATGTACATAGAAAAGCTGGTACAGCATCCCCGCCATATTGAGATCCAGATCCTGGCAGACAAGTTCGGCCACGTGGTGCATCTGGGAGAGCGTGACTGCTCCATCCAGAGAAATCACCAGAAGCTGATCGAGGAGGCGCCGGGCTACGGCATCAGCGAAGAGCTGCGGAAAACTATGGGTGAAACCGCCGTCCGGGCGGCAAAGGCAGCGGGCTATACCAACGCCGGTACCATAGAATTCCTGTTGGATCGGGATGGACAGTTCTATTTCATGGAAATGAACACCCGTATTCAGGTAGAGCATCCGGTGACGGAATGGGTAACCGGCGTAGATCTCATTAAGGAGCAGATCCGTATCGCCGCAGGGGAAAAGCTTAGCTTTACCCAGGAAAATATCGCTGTAAAGGGACATGCTATTGAATGCAGGATCAATGCGGAGAATCCGGCAAAAGGCTTTTTGCCCTGCCCCGGAAAGATCACGGCTCTGCATATGCCCGGTGGTAAGGGTATTCGTATCGACAGCGCTATGTACAGCGGCTGTGAGATCCCGCCCTACTATGATTCCATGATCGGCAAGCTCA
>CAZUBP010000083.1:0-2877 GCA_964618605.1 uncultured Lachnospiraceae bacterium
TCCAGCTCTTCGCCGGTCTCCACAGCTTTCACAAGATCCTCCACGTTTTTCCTGCAGCCGGGCATCTGCACATCGTTTCCTGCATATACACAGCCTGTAGATGCGGAAATAGGATATTTCGGTTTTGCCGTACCGGTAAGTCCGGGAACATCCTGTGAGGTGTACCAGTCAGTCATTACCATGCCCTCAAAGCCCCATTCATCCCGGGCGGCTGACTGTAAAAGATCGTAATTGTTGGCTGTATGAATACCGTTGATCAGGTTATAGGAGGTCATAATGGAAAGAGGCTTAGACTCTTTCACAGCGATTTCAAAGCCCTTCAGATAGATTTCACGCAGAGCCCGCTCATTGATATGGGCGTTGGTGAAAAATCTGTTATCCTCCTGATTGTTTGCGGCAAAGTGCTTGATGGTCGTTCCCTTTCCCCCATGACGCTGCACGCCTCTGGTGATAGCTGCTGCCGCCTTTCCGCTTACCAGGGGATCCTCGGAATAATATTCAAAATTGCGTCCGCACAGCGGATTTCTGTGAATATTCAGTGCCGGTGCCAGCCAAAGATCAATGCCAAATTTTTCCATTTCCTCACCGACCATGTCACCGATCTGCTCCAGAAGCTGCATATTCCAGGACTGTGCCAGTGCCCAGCCCACAGGGATCGCCGTGCAATACTGATAATAGGTGATGACCTCATCCTCCTTCAGATCCTCCGGGAAGGGCTGCACGATCTCTCCCAGCATATCGCCGCCGGGAATCATGGTGCCGTCTTTTTCTGTCTTAAACACCGGCTGCAGACGCAGACCAGCCGGTCCGTCTGCCAGAATCATATTTTTGATGCCCCGGCTCTCAGCCAGGATACCGGAGGTGTCCCCCGCTGCACCGGGAACGGTAAGGGAAGCATTGCCCACAACGGAGCCTTCCTCTGACCGCAGTGTTCCTACACAGAGCTCTGCCAGCTCCTTTACGGAAAGCTGAGCCACCAGCTCCTCCAGCGTGCACTTTCCCTTCTGCACATCCTGGAGTGTCAGTATTCCCTTTTTCTCCGTAGTAAAAGGCTGTCTTTTTCCGGAATAACGGATGATCTCCGCAGGGATCACCTCGGCACCATTTTCCACAGAGATCACCGGCAATGACTGCGTCGGCACAACAGACCTCCGTGCCGGAGGTACGATCTCCTCCACCGGCTCTCCCGGGAACAGATTTCTTGTTTTCACAGTCTCCAGAGAGGTCTCTATTTCAATAACCGCTGCCGGTTTTGTATTCCGGGAACTGTTTCCCACCAGAAGAATGTAAGCACCCTTTTCCAGCATCCATGCAGCCTTTTCTTCATCATAGGAGGCCATTTCCTTCAGGCCGAAGGAGATCTCCAGCTCTTCCTTTTCACCGGGTGCCAGCTCCTTGGTCTTGGCAAAGGCAACCAGCTCCTGGAAGGGCTTTGCCAGCCTGTCCTCCGGCGCCTGCACATATACCTGTACGACCTCCTTACCGGCATATCTGGTACCCTTGTTCTCCACCTGTACCGTCAGGTGAATGGTATCCTCCACACGCTTTGCCCCCAGTGTTTCCACCGTAAAATCCGTGTAGGATCTGCCATAGCCGAAGGGATACAGCGGTTCTACCCCAAAGGTATCGAAATAGCGATATCCCACATAAATGCCTTCTGTATAATATTCATCATCCACATTGCCATTGTTATGACTGAAATTGGCTGAGGAGGGATAATCCAAATAGTGTTTTGCCCAGGTATCTGCCAGCTTTCCTGAGGGATTTACCGCCCCTGTCAGCACATCTGCCAGCACCCGTCCGCCGATATTTCCCAGCTGGGACATAAGCACGATAGCCGAAATCCCGGGGATTTCTCTGATCTCCGAGAGATCCATAACGCCGCCGATGTTCAGCACCAGAATCACTTCTTTAAAATGTGCGCCGATAGCCTCCAGGTTCTTTTTCTCCTGGGGAAAGAGCAGATAATCACCCTCATCCCGGCATCGGTCAGCTCCCTCGCCGGAATTTCGTGCCAGTACATACACTGCTCTGTCTCCCTGGGCGGATTGCAGATCCTCCTGGGTGATCTCCAGACAGGCCGGCTCTTTAAAGGGATGGGAAAAAGAGTAGATAACATCGGCAACCCCTTCCTCTTTCGCCTTTTCAGCCACTTCCCGCACATAGGTCTGATGTGCCTGCTCATGCCATGCATCAAGACGGGTCAGCCACGATTCCGTAGTAATGTCAAAGCCGGCTTCCTTAAGCCCCTGTTCTACGTTTACCGTATCTCTTGTATTGACATCTCCGGAGCCGGTACCGCCTTTTACCGTCCTTCTGGCACCGTTTCCGTACAACGCCAGCTTTCCTTTCTCCTGCAGGGGCAATACGCCATTGTTTTCCAGAAGGACAACGCATTCACCTGCCAGGCTCCGGGCCAGCTGACCATGCGCCCGCTCATCCTTTGTAATTTCATCTGATGTCGGTGCAAAATATTTGTTCATTGTATTCCTCCAAAGCTATAAAACATTAAAAATATTCCCTAAGAAGCCACGCCGGTGTACAGCTCCATGCATGACAGAAGCTGTTTACCTGGGCATTTCCGTAGGGTGAAGCCTTTGTATCCTTCGGATCAAAAGCCTCCCAGAAGGTATCCGCTCCCAGCTGGATCATACCTCCCCAATATGTGCGCATCAGTTCCAGCGCCTTATCCTTTTCGCCTACATGAAGCAGTGCTTCGATCACATGATGATAGCCGTAGGGCGTAGAAACACCCATTTTTGGGTCGCTCTCCAACAGATGGAGCATCAGCTGTCTGCTTTTCTCCCTGTCAAACACGTCCGCCAGCACCATCCAGGCCTGACTTGCCCAGGAAACCTGGCGGCTCTTACCGCTGAC
>CAZUBP010000083.1:2977-7397 GCA_964618605.1 uncultured Lachnospiraceae bacterium
GCTCACAGAAATATATCCTCCTTACAGTTGCATGACAATAAAAATCGGCTCTGATTTCAAGTAGGACACTCTCATCAGAGCCGATTCACTATGCTTTATTTTTCAGCCTGACGTCTGTCCAGCTCTGCTCGAACCTCCGGATATTTCTTATCCAGATCATAAGGAATCAGTATAATCACACAGATAATTGTAGAAATAACTGATAATCCGCCGAAGGCAAAATTGATTGCAGTTGCTGTTTTCGGGTATACATCTGCCACTTTCTGTCCTGCAGCCACTACTGCATCCAGGGCATTTGAATCATATGCGCCCCATACCAGCAACGCTGAAATGATGGCAGATGCGGAAGCGGATGCCACCTTGTTTACGAAACCGGAAACAGCTGTCTGTGTACCGGCAAGACTCTTTCCGCATTTGTACTCTGTGTAATCAAAAATATCAGGCAGCATGGAATAGTACATACCGGAACGGAAACCAAAGCCGATACCTACCAGTCCAAGAGCTGCGGTAGCAATAACTTCACTGGATGTCATGAACAGGATCGCATAACCAACAACATCAATGATTGTACCGATCTGCATGATCTTTACTTTATGTACGCCCTTGCCGTTTAAGTATGCAGCAAGAAGCATCATGGGAATGGCCAGGATCGTCAGCAGAGAAAGGGCAAGGTTCATCTTGCTGTCACTGCCGATGATATAGCTATAGTAATACTGCATAGCAGCGTACATACCCAGGTAACCTACAAACAGGAAGAATACCAGAAGAAGGATCATGATATAATATTTGTTTTTGAATACATTTCCCATATCCTGAAGGAAAGAGGATTTCTTCTCCTTTACCTGTGTAGTGGGCGGGTTGATCTCAGAAATACTGAATACGCAGATCAGCATAACAATAACAACGATAATTGCCAGAACGATATTGGTATTGCGGTAGCCTGCTGCCAGAGCTGCACCTGTTGCCTTATTGGATCCTGCAAAGAACCAGATCATGGGAAGTACAAACAGGGAAGAGGTCAGAGAACCCAGGTTTGCGAATACCATACGTGTGGTAGCAATATTGGTACGCTCTGCCGGTGACGGGGAAAGAGCGGTAACAATAGGTGCCATAGGGATATTTACCAGTGTGTAACCGAAGGAAAAGATAATGTAGGTAATATAGGCCCATGCCAGCTTTGCGCCTGCGCCCCAACCGGTGGGAACAGAGAAAAGCAATACCATACCGATTGCCAGAACCGGGGCACCGGCCAGCATCCAGGGACGATACCGTCCCATCTTGGTATCTGTGTGGTCTACCAGAGTACCTACCATGTAGTCGGTAAACGCATCAATAAACTTGGTTATAACAAACATAAATCCTGCGGCTCCTGCCTCAATACCAGCACAGTTGGTGTAGTAATACAGCAGATAGGTATTGGCCAGCAGATACGCCAGATTACAGGCATAATCGCTGATACCAAAACCAATACGCTGTCTCCACTTGAAACTGTTAGTCTGGTAATAGCTTGGTTCGTGTTTTAGTACTTGCATTAAAGTACCTCCTTTTCTTCTCTCCTTTTTAATTAGTTGCTAACATCAGTTGCTTACATTAATAAGTTACGTTGGTTGAGTTGTTGGATTGCTGTAACACCGACATTGTCTACCGAAGGCTTTCCAGCTTTCTCAAAAGCCTTTTTTCTTCCCGCTCCTCCAGATTGTGTTCGATCCGGAATACAACGTTTTTCTTTTTCCCCTGTTCCTTCAAAAGAGTTTTCAAGGCTCCGGGAGTATCGAAAATCGTCTCATCCACATCGATCTCATTGCTGGTGGCCGTGTAGACCTCTGCCTTAACACGAATGCCGTAAGGCTTTACAGCTACATCTCTGACACGTTCAATATAATGGTAACGATAGGAATCAACACTCTTTTGACTTCGATGGTACTTTCGGCCGAAGCCCAGACCGAAGATGCCGATGGTCGCATAAAGAGCCTTCCCGTCCTCCCTGAGATACTGTCCGGTAAAAATCAGCGTGTGATCCACATGAACCTGAAACACCAGTGTGGCCAGGGCTACAAGCAACCCGATTCCGCACATAGCATAGGAGCTGATCTGGGGCACAAGCACCGCCACCAGTAAGATCAACACCATATCTATTCCCACATTGATCCCCACCAAAAGCATTCTGTAGGCAGCAAATTCCGTAGGTTTATCATGGTATTGCATAATAACGCCCCCCTTTTGTCTCTGATTTCCGTCAGTTTGCAGCTTTTTTCTCGTGTTTTGTTATCATATATGCTTATATTATTATAATCATATTTTCAGTTTATCCATATCAAAAAAGGAACTTAATTATCAAAAATCAAACATCTTTCTGATTTTGAGATCGAAATCTTATTTCTTTATAGGTATCCCGGTACTGTCTCGGTGTCATGCCCATCATTTTCTTGAAAACACTTCCGAAATGGCTCTGGGAATGGAAGCACACATAATCGCTGATCTCCGATATACTGGCCTCCGAATACTTCAGAAGGTTCGCCGCTCTCTCCACCCGAAATTTCTGGACATAATCCTGCACACTCATGCCCATGTCTGCCCGAAAAACTCTGGAGAGATGCCCGGGACTGACGCCGATAGCCTCCGCAATATCCTCCAGATAGATCTTGTTGTGATATTGCCTGTAAATATAATCTCTGCACTGATCGGTGTAGGTGGATACCGGCTTCTGGGTTTTTCGCTCCGCCACCTTTCTGGCAAAGGCACCACCCGCCTCCCGCATATAGGTCACCATTTCCTCAATGGAATCACAGCGGTCAATTTTATTGACGTAGATATCACTCATACGATAGGCAACGGAAGGGGGCACGCCGCCGGCAATAGCCTCTCTGGTGGCCATGGACACAATAATGATCGCCAGATACCGATAATGGTTCATTTTGTTGGCGGAAAGAATACCTACGGTCTCCAGAACAGTTCCGCTGATCCGCTCTATGGTTTCTTTCTCGTTGCCCTCCCGGATACAATCCATAACATATCGCTCATCCTGATAGGTATGGTGGTAATACTCATCATTTATGCTCTGAATTTCCAGATTCACCGCTTCCTTCTCGAAGGCGTTTTCCTCCTCATCCACCAGAGCATTGGCCTTCATCAGCTCATCATCCTCCACCGATGCTCCCCCGGTAAGCTCACTGAGCATTTCCACAAAGGTCAGTATGCGGTACAGGGACACCTTCATGGGATGCTTTTCCTCTCCGTTGGAAATGCCGTATCCCTTATAAAAGCTATGCAGCTGGGCCGGATTCATATTTACCGTACAAACGGGACCGATGAGATAAAATCCCTTTTCCTCCTTTACACAGCAAAAATAGACCTGATTTTCATCTTTGTAGATCACCGGCTGTGTCTGCTGACGGCTGCGTTGTATCAGATCCCGGACAAGCTCAGGGGAATGGATAAAAGGGCTGTCCTGTTCATTAAAGCTTCCGAAGCTCTTTGGCTCGCGGACACCATCCTCCGTAAAGAAAAGCGGGGCGCCCCACAGAAGCTCGATTCTCTTCATTAATTTCGACATAAAAAACCTCTTTGTTTTATTGGATGTTCTGCGCATCCTGATACTATAAAAACTATACCTTTTATAAGTGTTTTCTGTCAATATCTACAAATACATTACCTTTGCTTTTTCTTATTTTCGTTGTTTTTCACAACTTCCGGATGTAAGGACAAAAAAACCCCTTTACAGGCATTTGCTGTCTGTAAAGGGGTTTGACTACGATCTTATTTACTCATCCCAGTTGTGATATACGTCCTGTACGTCATCATCGTCATCCAGAAGATCCAGGATTCTCTGGAGACATTTAATGTTCTCCTCATCTGTCACTTCTACATAGTTCTGGGGGATCTTGGTAATGTCGGCCTCTGCCATGGCAATACCTTCCTTCTCCAGAGCCTCACGTACGGTGGAGAAATCCTCGGGAGTGGTAATGATCTCGAAGCAATCCTCCTCGTCGGAGAAATCCTCTGCACCGGCATCCAGTGCCAGCATCATGAAATCATCGGCATCCATCTCGAAATCTTCTTTATCTACGATAATGCGTCCTTTATCCTCAAACATAAAGGAAACGCTTCCCTGAGATCCCATGGAACCTTTACCTTTATTGAAGGCACTTCTTACATTGGCTGCGGTACGGTTTTTGTTGTCTGTCAGCGTCTTAACGATGATAGCTACACCGCCGGGGCCGTAACCCTCGTAAATATTGGTCTCGTAATTGTTGGCATCGCTGTCTCCGGCAGCCTTCTTGATACCTCTGTCGATGGTATCGTTGGGCACGTTGTTGGCCTTGGCTTTGGCGATAACGTCACGGAGCTTGCTGTTGCTGGCGGGATCTGCACCACCCTCCTTAACGGCAACAACGATCTCACGACCGATCATAGTAAAGAT
>CAZUBP010000084.1:0-7392 GCA_964618605.1 uncultured Lachnospiraceae bacterium
CTGATAATGAAAACTGTAATGATTTCTCTTAATTCAATTGATAAGGTTAAATCCTTTGTAAACGACATTTCCAAGTTTAACTTTGACTTCGATCTTGTATCCGGCAGATATGTCATTGATGCCAAGTCCATCATGGGTATCTTCAGTCTGGATCTTTCCAAGCCGATCGAGCTGAACATTCACGCCGAAGGCGATCAGCTGGATGACGTTATGGGCAAGCTGACACCCTATATTATCGAGGGTTGATCTTCACACAGAGTACCCAAAAGGCTCCGCATTTGGCGGAGCCTTTTTTGTTGCTACGCATCGATTTCTATCACTTCTGCTGTATCTATGGCTTCCTTTACCATGGCATCAATATTTTCTGCCAGATTTTCCTCTGAACGGCGGATAGCCTGGAGATTCGGCTTGGTTACGGGATGCTTGGCTACAAAGATGGTGCAGCAGTCCTCGTAGGGCTGAATGGAGGTCTCGTAGGTATCGATCTTTAACGCCACGTCTACGATCTCCTGCTTATCAAAGCCGATAACCGGTCGGAACACCGGCATAGTGCAGACCTCGTTGGTTACCGTGAGGCTCTGTACCGTCTGGCTGGCCACCTGGCCAATGCTTTCTCCGGTAATCAGGGCTACAGCCCCTTCTTTTCTGGCCACCTCTTCGGCGATCTTCATCATGTATCTTCTCATAATGATGGTCAGCTCGTCATGGGGGCATTTATCATAGATATACAGCTGAATATCCGTAAAATTGATAACGTGGAGGCGCATGGGACCGCTGTAACGGGATACCAGGCGGGCCAGATCCACTACCTTCTGCTTTGCTCTCTCACTGGTATAGGGCGGCGCATGGAAATAAACGGCATCCACTACCACGCCTCTCTTGGCGATCATATAGCCTGCCACCGGACTGTCGATACCACCGGACAGCAGCAGCATAGCCTTGCCGTTGGTACCCAGGGGCATACCTCCCGGTCCGGGAATGATCTCGGAATACACATAGATATGCTGACGGATCTCCACCTGTAAAAGTATCTGGGGATGATGCACATCTACGGAGAATTCCGGATAGGCATCCAGAATATCGCTGCCCAGCTCTCTGGCCACCTCCATGGACTCCATGGGATAATTCTTTCTGGCTCTGCGCACATGTACCTTAAAGGTCTTATTTCGATCCGGGTACATACGTCCCATATAGGCCACGATCTCTTTGGACAGTGCCGGATATCCCTGATCCTCCAGAAGGACCACGGGACAGATACCCACGATACCGAATACGGTTTTCAGCGCTGCCACTGTTTCCTCATAATCGAAATCACTGACTGCCTCCACGTAGATACGGCCGCTTTCTTTGGTTACACTGAAACGGCCCTCCACTCTTTTCAAGGTCCTCTTGATCTGGGCGATCAGAGCATCCTCAAACAGATACCGGTTTTTTCCTTTTACACCGATCTCTGCATATTTGATCAAAAACATGCGAAACATGGTTATCCTCCTGTTTATCTTCTGGTATAGCGGCGAAGCAGGGGCAATACCTCCTTCAGTACCGCAAGACAATACGCAATCTCTTCCTCTGTGGTAGTCTCCGACAGGCTCATGCGCACTGTAGATTCACTTTTTTCCTTTGGCGCCTGAATGGCCTGCATGGTGGGACTGGCATTTCTCTTGTGGGTGGAGCAGGCGGATCCTGCAGATACATATACCCCCCGTTCCTCCAGGGTATGCAGCAGCACCTCACTGCGAACGCCGGGGAAAGCGGCACTGACGATATGGGGAGCGCTCTCCTCCGTCACCGATCCATGGATATACACCTCCGGAAGCTCACTAAGGCCTTCCACCAGCTGCTGCTTCAGTTTGCGAAGCTTTTCCATCTTTTCATCAAAATCTTCATACACCAGTTTGGCCGCCAGACCGAAACCGGCGATACCGGGGACATTGTCCGTGCCGGAACGCATCCCCTTCTGCTGTCCGCCACCATAGATAATGGGGACTATCTTTACCTTATCGTCTATATACAAAAGGCCCACGCCCTTTGGTCCGTGAATCTTGTGACTGCTGACGGAAAGCATATCGATACCCATACGTTTAGGGTATATGCGGTATTTGCCAAAGGCCTGGATGGCATCCACATGGAAATAGGTCCGGGGATTCTTTTCCTTCACGATCCGGGAAAGCTCTGCCACATCCTGTACCGCACCGATCTCGTTATTCACATACATAATGGATACCAGGATCGTATCCTCCTCCACAGCATCCCGCAGCTTTTCCGGGTCGATATGGCCCTGTTCATCTACAGCCAGCCGGGTTACCCGAAAGCCCTGCTTTTCCAGGAAATCTGCCGGGGCAGCGATAGCCGGATGCTCCATGGCGGATACCACGATGTGGTTTCCTGTTCTTTTGTTGGCCATAGCTGTGCCGATGAGGGCCCAGTTGTCCGATTCCGTTCCGCCGGAGGTATAGTAGATCTCCTTTTCCTGCACCTTTAACAGCTGGGCAAAGGTTTTGGTAGCCTCCTTTATATAGGCTTCCGCCTCCACCCCTTTGGTATGCATGGAGGAAGGATTACCGTAATCCTCCGACATGGTTTTTACCATCAGATCCACAACCTGGGGAAATACCCGGGTCGTAGCCGAATTATCAAGATATGCTTCCATTCTCTTCACTTTCCATCGCCTGTGCGACTGTATATGTTTTTACGGTTCCAAAAGATACATCAGGATGGACAAAACGGTCATACCGGCGGTCTCTGTGCGCAGAATGCGTTTGCCCAGCGTAATGCAGCTCATCCCCTCGGCCAGAGCCAGCTCCACCTCTTCCTCTGCGAAGCCTCCCTCGGGGCCGATAAAGACGGCGATCTCCTGTCCCGGCTGTATTTTCCCCAGAATTTCTCTGGTGTAGGCCATATTTTCCGCCAGTTCATAGGGCAGCAGCCGTACCTCCATAGATTTGGCGAAAGCCACCCCTTCCTTGAAGCTCATCACCGGCATCACCTCCGGGATGATCAGTCTCTTCGCCTGCTTGGCGGCACTCTCGGCTATACTCTGCCAGCGGGCTCTCTTTTTCTCTTCCCGTTTGGCATCCAGCTTCACCACAGCTCTTTTGGTAGCCATGGGAATCACCTTGTATACCCCCAGCTCCACAGCCTTCTGAATGATCAGCTCCATCTTATCGTTTTTGGGCAGTCCCTGGAAAAGGTACACCTTGGCCGGCAGCTCCAAACCTTCCTCTTTGACAAACATGATCTCTGCTGTCACGGCGTCATCGGTAAGATCGGTGATCTGGCAATGGTATTCCTTCTTCTCCCCGTCGCTGAGCAAAAGCTCTTCCCCGGGCTTCATACGCAGAACATTCTTGATATGATTTACATCGCTGCCGATAATGCGGATCGCCTTTTCCCCGATCTGCTCTTTTTCCACAAAAAAACGATACATACAGCCTCCTGCCTCTTTTCAGCCTGTTTTATAAAGGCTTGCGTGCCGTGATAGCCACCCATTCATTCTGGTAATTGATCTCCAGGATCTCAAGGCCGGCATCCAGAATAGCCTTTTTCACACATTCTTCCTTGTCATCAATAATACCGGAGGTAATATACAGAGCACCTGGCTTCATCTGGTGAATAACCTCCGGTGTCAGAGCCTCCAGTACATCCGCCAGGATATTGGCCAGTACAATATCGTATTTCTCATACCCTACCGCATCCTGGATCTCTTTGTCATCAATAAGATTGCCGATAAGCAACTCCAGATCCTTCTCGGGAATACCGTTGACCTCTTTATTCTCAGCTACGGCATTGATGGTGCAGATATCCAGATCCGTACCTACCGCATGGGCTGCTCCCAGCTTCAGGGCTACGATGGAGAGAATACCGCTGCCGGTACCCACATCCAGGATCTCCATACCCGGCTTCACATACTTTTTCAGTTCCCGGATGATCAGCTGGGTGGTTTCATGCATACCGGTACCGAAGGCTGTGCCCGGATCAATATGGATGATCATACGATCCTTGTCCTCCTCCTTTACCTGCTCCCAGGAAGGGATAATCAGAATATCATCCACATAGAACTGCTTGAAAAACTGTTTCCAGTTGTTGATCCAGTCCTTATCCTCTGTCTCTCCGGTGGTGATGGAGCCCTCTCCGATGTCCATAAATTCCCGCAGCTCTTCCAATTCCCGTCGGGCGTCAGCCAGGATAGTCTCCACATCCTGATCCTCCTCCAGATAGAAATTCAGATAGGCAATACCGTCATCCTCCGGCATATCCGGCATCATGCCCACAAACATAGCTTCCTTGTCCGCCTCGGACAGGGGTTTTTTATCCTGAATCTCCGCCCCCTGCAGACCAACCTCTGCCAGTGTGGCGATGATAATATCTTCGGCTTCCGTCTTTGTTTTCACCGTTAATTTATTCCATTTCATGTGATATCCCTCCTATATCGGGTGCATGCGCCTAAAAAATCAGAATAATCATACACGATACCCGATGAAAGTGCAAGTCATAAAAATGCCGGTACCCACAGGATACCGGCACAGTATTTTAGCCCTCAAAGGTTTCTTTTAATTTTTCCTTAAAGCTTTTCTTTTTCCCCTGGTTTCCTCCCAGTGTCTCGTCAAATTTGCGCAGCGCTTCTTTGGACTCTGCACTGAGACTGGTGGGCACCTCCAGATTCAGGGTCACATAGTGATCGCCCCGGACATTTTTGTTCCGCAGAGAGGGAACGCCCTTGCCCTTCAGACGAATACGGGTGTTCGGCTGTGTACCCGGCTTTACCTCGTACTCCACATCGCCGTCCACGGTGGGGATACGAAGCTTGCCCCCCAGAGCCGCCTGAACGAAGGACATGGTAGCTGTGGAAAAGATATTCATATCCTCTCTCTGGAAGATGGGATGACGGGCCACACGAACCTCCACCAGCAGGTCTCCTCTGGGGCCGCCGTTGGTTCCCGGCTCTCCTTTGTCACGAATACGGATACTCTGTCCGTTATCGATACCTGCCGGAATGGTAACCTGGATCTTCTTCCGGGAGGAAGTAAAGCCTGTACCCCGGCAATCGGGACATTTATCCCGGATGATCTTTCCGGTACCCTGACAATCGGGACATACTGTCACATTTCGAACCATACCGAACATGGACTGCTGAGTCATAACCACCTGACCGCTGCCGTTACACTTGGAACAGGTCTCCGGAGAGGTGCCCGGCTTTGCACCGGTTCCCGAACATTTCTTACAGGGATCCTTTAAGTTGATTTCCAGTTCTTTCTCGCAGCCGAAAACGGCTTCCTGGAACATAATATTTACAGCAGCCCGGAGATTGGCTCCCTTCATGGGTCCGTTGTTGGCTCTTCTTCTGCCGCCGCCACCAAACAGATCTCCGAAGATATCTCCAAAGATATCTCCCATATCACCATTAAAATCAAAGCCGCCAAAACCACCGGCGCCGCCTCCGCCGCCATTTTCAAATGCCGCATGACCGAACTGATCATACTGACGACGCTTCTCCGCATCACTTAAGACACTGTAGGCTTCGGTTGCTTCCTTAAATTTGGCTTCGGCCTCAGCATCTCCCGGATTCATATCCGGATGATACTTTTTCGCCAGTTTTCTGTAGGCTTTCTTTAATGTCGCCTCATCGGCATTTTTGTCCACCCCCAGGACTTCATAATAATCTCTCTTATCGGCCATAACGCATACCTCTATCTCTTACTCATAACATCCCGGGACGAGCCTCGCCCCGGGATATTTTCTCTTCGTTTATTTTGGGCTTAAACCTCTTTGTAATCGGCATCTACCACATCATCATAACCGGCTTCGCCGCCTGCTGTGGATCCTGCAGCGCCGCTCATATCCGGTCCTGCCTGTGCTCCCTGAGCTGCCTGAGCCTGCTCATAAACCTTAGCGAACAGTTTCTGAGCGCTTTCCATCAGCTTTTCTTTACCGGCCTTGATGTCATTTACCTGAGCATCTGTCAGGTTGCCGTCTGCCGGTGTGCTCTCCAGTGTTTTCTTCAGAGCTTCAAGATCAGCCTCTACAGCAGTCTTATCAGCAGCATCCAGCTTGTCACCTACTTCATTCAGTGCGTTCTCTACCTGGAATACCATGGAATCAGCCTCGTTCTTGGCATCGATAGATTCCTTACGTTTCTTATCCTGTGCCTCAAACTCTGCTGCCTCACGTACAGCCTTCTCGATATCATCATCAGACATATTGGAGCCTGCGGTAATGGTGATATGCTGCTCTTTGCCTGTTCCCAGATCCTTGGCGGATACGTTTACGATACCGTTGGCATCGATATCAAAGGTAACCTCGATCTGCGGTACGCCACGTCTTGCAGGCGGGATACCATCCAGTCTGAACTGGCCAAGGGATTTATTATCTTTGGCGAACTGACGCTCACCCTGTACTACGTTGATATCTACAGCGGTCTGATTATCAGCTGCTGTGGAGAAGATCTGGCTCTTCTTTGTGGGGATAGTCGTATTTCTCTCGATCAGTCTGGTTGCGATACCACCCATGGTCTCGATAGACAGAGACAGCGGTGTAACATCCAGAAGAAGGATATCGCCTGCACCGGCATCACCGGCCAGCTTACCACCCTGTACAGAAGCACCCAGGGCAACACACTCATCCGGGTTCAGGCTCTTGTTGGGCTCATGACCTGTCAGCTGTTTTACCTTATCCTGTACAGCCGGGATACGTGTGGAACCACCTACCAGCAGAACCTTGCTCAGCTCGGAAGCGTTCAGTCCGGCATCGGACAGAGCACGGCGAACCGGCTCAGCAGTTGCTTCTACCAGATCTCTGGTAAGTTCATCGAATTTAGCCTTTGTCAGGTTCATATCGAAATGTTTCGGCACACCGTCAACTGCGGTAATGAAGGGCAGGTTGATGTTGGTTGTGGTAGCGGAGGAAAGCTCTTTCTTTGCTTTCTCAGCTGCCTCTTTCAGTCTCTGGAGAGCCATCTTATCGCCGGAAAGGTCTACGCCCTCGGTTCTCTTGAACTCTGCCAGCATATAATCGGTAATCTTCTGGTCGAAATCATCACCACCCAGTCTGTTGTTACCGGCTGTGGAAAGAACCTCGATAACGCCGTCACCGATCTCGATGATGGAAACATCGAAGGTACCGCCGCCCAGATCGTATACCATGATCTTCTGCTCTTTTTCATTGTCAAGACCATAAGCCAAAGCTGCTGCTGTAGGCTCGTTGATGATACGTTTTACATCCAGACCGGCGATCTTACCGGCATCCTTTGTGGCCTGACGCTGAGCATCGTTGAAATATGCCGGAACTGTGATAACAGCCTCGGTAACCTTCTCACCCAGATAAGCCTCTGCATCGCTTTTCAGCTTCTGCAGGATCATAGCGGAGATCTCCTGGGGAGAATACTTCTTATCGTCA